>DASZFN010000479.1:0-22499 GCA_035939715.1 Gemmataceae bacterium
CAGGATGATGCCTGGCACGATTTTCATGAGCGTCTCCTGCCCCATTTGGCCGATGTTATCGCCGCTCAGCTTGCGACTCATTATCTCGTCAAAATCGACGAGCACGTTTACATTCATGAACCGTCCGCCGCCCAACGCCTCTTCCTGGGAAGGGGCGACGTTTTTGTGGCCTCGAAACGGTCATCTAGTCAGGAAAGCTTGGCGGCAGGAACGGCTCTCGCATCGAGCCCGGCCCAAGTCATGCTGCCGGCGATTGATGTCGAGAGGCAATGTTTTCTCGAAATCCGCGACCGGCGTGACCGGCGTTTGGTTACGGTAGTTGAAGTGCTGAGTCCCATAAATAAGTACAATGGCCCCGACCATGAACAATATCTCGGTGAGCGCGGACGGTTCTTGTCGACTTGGACTCACCTTGTGGAAATCGATCTATTGCGCGGCGGCCCGCGCATGCCGTTCGCGACGCCGTTGCCGCCCTGTGCCTACTATGCGTTGGTAAGCCGCATGGAGCAGCGCCCCAAGGCCGATTTGTGGCCGATCCCGTTTCGCGATCCGCTGCCGGTCATTCCCATCCCGCTGCGCCCGCCGGACGACGATGCCAAGCTTGACCTTCAGGCCGCCCTGAACCATGTCTACGATGCCGCTCGCTACGGCAGCTATATTTATGAGGGCACGCCGGAGCCCGCCTTGAGCGACGACGAAGCTCTTTGGGCTCGACAGTTCTTTCCCCAGCAGACATGAAGGTGGTCAACCATGGCGATCCGAAAGAAGAGCGTGCCGATGGCCGACAGGCCCGGCACCGTCACTTGCCCCAAGTGCCAACACGTCAGCAATACCGGGGCGGCGCGAACGCTGCAGATTGAGATGCGGCCCGTCCTGACCAAGCAAGTCTTCGCCTTCCCGGAAGCACTGGCGGAAGTGATCTGTGTCAAGTGCCTGGGGTGCGGCTACTGGATCTGTCTGGATTACCGCATCGAACTGGACGACAACCCAGAGATCGACCTGAACCCGGAATGAAACCGCGGATCAATTGGCGATCAGTTTTTCACTTTTTCGCCGCGTCTTCCTGACCGGAATGGCATCCTTTTCATTCTTTTCTTGGAACAAATGCTGGATCGCGAAGGCAACCACGTCTGCCTCTGACATGCGCATGATCTGGACCAGGCCAAGGAGCTGTTGGCGGCACTCGGGGGACAGATTCACGAACATGGGTAGTTCTTCCTTAACAAGAGCCAGGGGTGTGAAACGAGATTGAGCACTGCCTTCCGTGAAAGTCTGCCACGGAGATGGTTCGGAAAACGGCAGTCAAGCGAATGACCTCAGATGGGCAGTGTGCTGAACAGCTTGCATTATGAAGCAAACGCTCGGCACTGGCAAGAGAATTCGGATTCAAGAAGTGCGCATTATGCGATCGCGCGCACATGACCAGTCGATTTCGCACACGCTAGGTACTCAGGCTGTGGAAGCGCCTGCGTGGCGAGAACTTGCTCGCCTCAGATAGGCAAGCGACGGGACCGAGTGTAGAATACGCTTCACAGGCTACTCACGCTTTCCTACCGGCCGGCGATGGCGCTCCGACAGCCCGAACCGCGACTAGTTGCAAACCTGCCCTACGTTGTACCAGACACATGCGGCATTCAACCGGATTACATCTGACGAACGGCTGGCAGCTCAGCACCGCTCTCCTGCTTGCGTGTGGCCTGGAGTTGATTGTTACCGACCCGCCAACCCATGCGCAGCAGCCGGCGGTCGGCAAAGCGGCAGCCACGGTGAGCTTTGATCGCGACATCCGGTCAATCCTGGACCGCTGCGTCAAGTGCCATGGGCCGGGGCGTGCCCGTGCCGGCCTGCGGCTGGACAACCGGGACGGCGCCCTCGCCCGCCTCGAATCGGGAAAACGGGCCATCGTCCCTGGCCACCCGGAGCAGAGCGAACTGCTGCGCCGCGTCAGTGTCCCGGACCCCGAGAAGCGGATGCCACTCAAGACCGAGCCGCTCGGCAGCGAGCAAATCGAAGTCCTGCGCCGCTGGATCTCTGAAGGCGCTACTTGGTCCGTGCACTGGGCGTACCGCCCGCTGGCGAAGCCGGCGTTGCCTCCTAGTGCGTTGAAAAAGGGGACGCCGTGGGCGCGCAATCCAATCGACTTGTTTATAGCCGAAAGGCTCGACGAGCACGGGTTTGCGCCGGCGCCGGCGGCGGACCGGCGCAGCCTGTTACGTCGTGTGTATTTTGACCTGATCGGTTTGCCGCCTACGCCCGAGGCCACCGACGACTTCCTGGCCGACGACACGCCGGACGCATACGAGAAGGTCGTGGAGCGCTTGCTGGCAAGTCCGCACTACGGCGAGCGCTGGGCCCGGCACTGGATGGACATCGTCCACTTCGCCGAGACGCACGGACACGACCAGGACCGCCCGCGTGAGCACGCCTGGCCGTATCGCGATTACCTGATCCGCGCATTCAACCGAGACATGCCCTACGCCCGTTTTGTCGAGGAGCAGGTGGCCGGCGACGTGCTCTTCCCGAACGATCCGTGGGCCACCGTGGCCACCGGCTTCCTCGCTTCCGGGCCATGGGACGAAAGTTCGCTGCGCGACATTCGAGAAGACTCGATCGACCGCGAGATCGGTCGCTACCTCGACCGCGATGACATCGTGACCACCGTCATGTCCACGTTCGTCAGCACGACGGTTCACTGCGCCCGTTGCCACGATCACAAGTTCGATCCGATTTCCCAGGCGGAATATTACGCATTGCAGGCGGTTTTCGCGGGCACCGACAAGGGCAATCGACTCTACGATCTCGACTCCCAGGTCGCGGAGCGGCGCCGCCGGCTGACCGAGCGCAAGGCGCAGCTAGCCAGGCGGGGCGAAACGGTTGCTACATCGCTTCAGGATCCTGCTTTGCAGTCCGAGGTTGCGGTGTGGGAGAAAACGATCGCGCAAGCGGACCGGCAGTGGCAGGTTCTCGAATCAGTCGAGCACAAATCGGCCGAAGGGGCCACGCTCGTCCGGCAAGCCGACGGCTCGATCCTCTCCAGCGGCAAGCGTCCCGACAAGGATACCTATACCGTCGTGGCCTTTACGGACCTGCAGGGCATCACCGGCATCCGGCTGGAGGTACTGACCGACGACACGCTGCCGCATAAAGGACCCGGCCGGCAAGACAATGGCAACCTGCACCTCAACGAGTTCACGCTCACGGCGGCAAGCAGCTCCTTGAAAAAGGAGACAGTCTCCGCGCACAAAAAGGATAGTCCCCATTTCACGCAGGCGGAGCGACCGGTTGTGTTCCGATCGGCGTGGGCCGACTTTGGTCAGCAAGGTTGGACGGTCCGCCATGCCATCGACGGCAAACCTGCAACGGCGTGGGGTATCTACCCCGAGGTCGGCAAACCGCACCGGGCGGTGTTTGTGCTCAAAGAGTCTCTCCGCCACATGGGCGGTGTCCGGCTGACCTTCAAACTGCAGCAAACGCATGGCGGCGGCCATCTCATCGGCCGGTTCCGCCTTTCGGTCACGAACAGCCCGCAACCGGCGGATGTTGCGGGTCTGCCGCCGACGGTGGCTGCCATCCTGAATGTCGCACCCGCGAAACGGACTCCCCGTCAGCGCGCCGAGCTGGCAGCTTATTACCTCGAGCAGAAGCTGGACCAGCAGTTAGGTGCCCTGCCGTCCCAGAGCCTGGTGTACTGCGGCACGCAGACGTTCGTGCCCGACGAGTCGCACAAGCCGAGCCGGATACCGCGGCCCATTTACCTTCTAAAGCGCGGCGACGTGCGCAACCCCGGGCCGCTGGCACAACCTGGCACGCTGGCATGCCTGGCGGATCTGAATCCGCGCTTCCATTTGGCCGATGCCAACGACGCGGGCGCTCGCCGCGCCGCCCTGGCCGGCTGGCTGACCGACTCGCGTAACGGCCTAACCTGGCGGTCGATCGCGAATCGCGTTTGGCAGTATCACTTTGGTCGCGGTCTGGTGGAGACGCCCAACGATTTCGGCCGCATGGGATCGCTGCCGACACACCCCGAGCTCCTCGATTGGTTAGCGGTCACCCTGCAGGAAAACGGCGGCTCGCTCAAACACTTGCACCGGCTGATCGTGACCAGCGCCGTCTACCGGCAGTCGTCGCAGCACGAGCCCTCCTTCGCGGCCCGCGACGGCGACAATCACTATCTGTGGCGCATGAACCGGCAGCGGCTCGACGCCGAAGCGATCCATGACGCCGTGTTGCAGATTTCGGGCAAGCTCGACGCGGCCATGGGCGGCCCCTCGGTCAAGCTGTTCATCCAGACCCCGGGCGTACACGTCACTCCCAACGTGGACTACCAGAACTTCAATCCGGACGCCCCGGCCAACTGCCGGCGCAGCGTGTATCGCTTCGCTTTCCGCACTCTGCCTGATCCGTTCATGGATGCCCTCGACTGCCCTGACGGATCGCAGCTGACACCGGTCCGCTCCGCGTCCGTTACAGCGGCGCAAGCGTTGTCGATGCTGAATGACAAGTTCATGATTCGGCAATCGGAGCACATTGCCGAACGAATAGAACGTACTGCTCCCGGCCTGGACAAGCAGGTGCACGCCGCTTACCGGCTGATCCTCGGCCGTGCCCCGACGGCAAAGGAGTTTCGCGCGGTCGTTGCTTACGCGGCGCGCAACGGCCTGGCGAATGCTTGCCGGATGCTTCTGAACAGCAATGAGTACGTCTTTGTCGATTAGAGGGAGTGCGAAGCATGCAACCATCCACGCATTCAACGTCGCAGGGCCGCGCTTTCCCCGGGCGCCGCGAGTTCGTCTCCCAGATCGGCGGCGGGCTCGGCGGCATCGCGCTCGCCTGGATGCTCGGCAAGGACAGCGCCCTGGCGGATACGTCGCCGCCACAGCCCGCGCTCAATGGCGGCTTGCACCACCGGGCCAAGGCGCGGCGCATCATCCAGCTCTTCATGAACGGCGGCGTCAGCCAGATGGACACCTTCGACTACAAGCCCGCGCTCATCAAGCGGCACGGCGAAAAGGTCGACTTCGGCATCAAGGCCGCAGTCACGAGCCTGCCCGGCACCGTCATGAAGTCGCCGTTTACCTGGAAGCAATACGGCCAGTCCGGCCGCTGGGTGTCAAGCGTCTTTCCGCACATGGCGCAGTGCGTCGATGATCTGGCGTTCCTGATGGCGATGGCCTCGAAGACCAACGTCCACGGGCCGGCCAGCTACATGCAAAACACCGGCTTCGTGTTACCCGGCTTTCCGTGCATGGGCGCGTGGATTTCTTACGCCCTGGGCAACCTGAGCGACAACCTCCCCGCCTTCGTGGTGCTCCCGGATTCCCGTGGCCTGCCTTATAACCAAACGGGCAATTTCTCCTCCGGTTTCTTGCCGATGACCTATCAGGGCGTGGTTATCAAGCCCGGCGCTGCGGTGCCGATTGCCAACCTCCGGCCACCCCCATCTGCCAGGCACATCAACCGGCAAAGCGAAGCGGAGGGGCTCGCGCTTCTCAAGGAATTGAACCAGGACCATTGCGGGCAGCGCCCCGGCGACTCGCGCCTGGAAGCGCGTATTGCCTCCTACGAGCTGGCCGCCAAAATGCAACTGAGCGCGCCCGGCGTGCTCGAACTCTCCGGCGAGGCCGAGGCGACGCGTAGACGCTACGGCCTGGACGACCCCGTGACGGCCGACTTCGGCCGTAACTGCCTGATCGGCCGCCGCCTCCTGGAGCGCGGCGTGCGCTTCGTCCAAATTTGGAGCGGCATGGGCGGGCCGAGCAAGAACTGGGACAATCACAAGGACATCGCCAGCGAGTTGCCGTTCATCGCCCGGAGCGTGGACAAGCCGGTCGCCGCGCTACTCGGCGACCTGAAGCAACGCGGCTTGCTCGACGACACGCTGGTCATCTGGACGACCGAGTTCGGCCGGATGCCGTTCACGCAGGGCGCCACGGGCCGCGACCATAACGGCGGCACGTTTGTCACCTGGCTGGCCGGTGCCGGCGTCCAGCGCGGTGTCAGCCACGGAGAGAGCGACGAGTTCAGCTACCAGGGGGCCGGCAGCAGAACCTACTGCTACGACCTGCACGCCACGATCCTGCATCTCCTCGGCATCGACCATGAGCGGCTGACTTTCCGCCACAATGGCATCGACCGCCGCCTGACCGATGTGCATGGGCATGTCGTGCGCGAGATTCTTGCTTGATAAGCCGGCAAACACCTGCAGGAAGGTATCGCCGCGGCGTCCTCTGGAGCTTGTTTGTAAGTCAGTGCCTTGAGTCTTCTACGCGCTTTCGAGGGTCGATAATTTGTGTATACTGCACGGGGTACACACCCGCCAATGTTCGCAAGGAGATGAAAGCCATGCCGTTGACTGACGCCCTCGCTGCTGAGCCGGCACCGATAGCCAGAGATGATGACGGTATTTTTCGCGTAGGCGGGACGCGTGTCCGTTTGGAAAGCGTTCTGGGCGCGTTCAAAAACGGTTATGTGGCGGAAGAAATCCTTTTCAAGTACCCGTCCCTTAACCTCACCGACATTTACGCGGTCATTACTTACTATCTCTGGCATCAGAAAGAGATAGACGCTTACCTGGCGCAACGCAGCAGCTATGCCGAGGAGATCCGCCGGGAAAACGAGCAGCGCTTCCCGGCTGCGGGCATCCGTGAACGTCTCCTGGCGCGCCGCGGAAAATAAGCGTCTGCCCCTTGTCCGGATGGACGGCCATGTCGGTTCGCTTTGTGATCGACGAAGATTTTGACAATGACATTTTGCGCGGCGTACTGCGCAGGTTACCGAATCTGGATATTGTCCGCGCTCAAGATGTCGGCCTCTCGGGTGCGAAAGATCCGGTTATTCTCGCCTGGGCGGCGGAGCAGAACAGAATCCTGCTGACTGATTCTTGCTGAATGTAGCCTGGAAGGCGAATGGGAAGGTCAGGTGCACTATCTGCCGTTGTGATGGCTAAGCCAACACTCGACGGGAAGGTGCGTCTGATTGGACAGAGCCGGGATCGAACCGGCGACCTAAGGATTTTCAGTCCTTCGCTCTACCAGCTGAGCTATCTGTCCTTATGGTTGCCCGGAAAGCGTTTTGCAAGCCGGTCGCAGTCCCGCTCTCCGGGGCGGATGGGGTTCAATCCGCCAGCAGCCACCGCCTTATTCTAAACGGCCGAAAAGGCGTGGCAATGGCAAAGAAAGCATCTTTGTACGCTCGGTCCTCAGGCGGGTTGTGCCTTCCGGAAAGTGGCGGACACGGAGCTGTTGCTGTTGGTGTACTCCACGTCGCTGAGATAGAGATGCAGGTCGGTGAACGGTTCTGCCGTTACCGTGGTCCAGTCGCCTTTTTTCAGATTGACCAGCTTTTTGCGGTCGGAGAGGCTGAGCGCCACGGTGAGTTTGAAGTCCTCGGCCGGAGTCTCTCCCGTGTAGCTGAACCACCAGCGCCCCTGGACGGTGACGGCGCCGATGCGAATGGCGCCATGGCCGTGGCCGGACGTGCGATCCTTATTCACCACGTGCGCACCCCTTCTGGATCCTTGCCCACACGATGGCAGAAAGGATCGGGTGGATTGAAGGCCTGGATAAACCCTTGCGGGAACAAACTGTCCCTGCTCGCCAGAAGGCAAGCAGGGACCTGGAACAACAATTGTATCACCGTGCAGGAAGTCGCGGCACTGTAACACAACGCACGCGCGACCCCTCGCTAGCGCATCGGGTTACAATAGCTTGATCGCGCACGCTGAACTAGTAGCGACGGCCGCCGCCACCACCGTAGCCGCCTCGGCCACCACCGCCGCCGCCGCCATGGCCGCGGCCGCCGCCGCCACCGCCGCCACGTTCCTCGCGCGGCCGGGCTTCGTTGACGGTCAGGCTGCGGCCTTCCATGTCCTTGCCGTTCAGCGCGGCAATGGCTGCCTGCGCTTCCGCGTCGCTGCCCATTTCCACAAAACCGAACCCCTTGGATCGGCCGGTATCCCGGTCCATGATCACCTGGGCCGATTGCACGGTCCCGTGCGCCTCAAACATCTGCGCCAGGGTGCTATCGGTCACCCCATAGGCCAGATTCCCAACGTACAGCTTTTTGCCCATTGTGGGCCTCCAGAAGAAAGAAAGGGCGCGCCGCGCCTCCTCGTGGAGAAACTAACGGCCCTGAAAACGCTCAAAACTTGAAACTTCATCGATACGACGATCCGTTGCGTTCGACCTTGCCGCGGCGAATCGTGCTGGCCTTGCGCAGCACCGCGCGGCGGCGGACTTCACACGGCTTTTCATAATACTTACGCTTGCGGAGCTCCTTGGTGACACCGCTGCGTTCGAGCAGTTTTTTGAAGCGGCGCAAGGCCGCGCCAATCGGTTCGCGATCATGGACCCGCATTCGTAAAGGCATTCTGACTCCCTTGTGTGAGTAAAGTCGGCCGCAATACAACCATGACTATTGTTCGTTCAAAACGTCACGCGTCTTTTTTTCAGTTCCCTGGCAATGCGCTGGACTGTCTTATCGGCCTTGGCCTGCTCGCGCTGCAGCAGCGCTTGGTGCAGAACCTGCTGCGCTTGATCGTACATGCGCAACAGGGAGTTGCTGTCCGTGCCGCGCAGACTATGCTGCGCCAGCGAAAGACGGTTATCGTTCATGGGCCGCCCTTTCGGAATGGAGTGAATATGAGCCGTGGTGAAGTGGACGGCGGAGCCGAGGCGCAGCAGGGAACGGCCGAGCCGGGCCGGCTTGTCTGCCAGTTTGCCGCGGAAGGCAAGGCCGCGGATGCTGGTGATCCGCACACGGAGGGTTTCGCCGGCAGTCGGATTGGTGCGCGTCAGAAACGTGAGCTTGACGAAATCGCCGCTGGCGAGCCGGCGAATGTCTTCCCGAAGGACGACGTCATCGATGCCCAGCCGCCGCCGCATTTCCTCGATGTTTTCGATTTCGACCGGCTTGCCCATGCTGGATCCTTTGGCCGCGTAGTTGCTGCTTGAATAAAGAATCAGGCCGATAAACAAGTTACGCGGCAGCTGTGCACCCAAGCACAAATAGACAACGTCCTACTCCACACGCTTGATGTCCGCCAGATCCGAAGACAGGTCCAGGGGAAAAGGATGGCACCAGGATGAAGAGCAACTCCGGCTATTGTACACAGTCCCGCGATATAAGCCAGATGGTTCCCGTCCGCGTAGTGTTACGCTTCGTCGTATTGTCGCCTTTCGCTCCGCGAAAGGATGTGCTTTCGCGGAGCGAAAGGCGACAAACTGAGACACTCGTCACACAAGCGCCCGGCGAGTGCTATGATAGCGTGGCCCATCGCGTTCGCTTGCATCACATTTCCGGCGCTGAGGTTGGCACATGGGAAACCGGAGAGGCTTCTTGTGGGGCGTGCTGCTGCTAGGCGTCCTGGTGGCGATTTGCGTGTATTTTTCGCGACAGTTATGGCACCTGTCCCAGTGAGGCGCGCAGGCACGGGGCCGCCCGATTCATAATTGTGCGCTTAGCTCTTCGCGCAACTGCTACAATAACCCCTTGGGAACTGCCGCGTCGTCGCTCGTGGAGATCAATCAATGCCAAGGCGCAAGGGGAATTCAGGCCAGGGACAGCGGGGGCATAAATCGGCAGCAGTGAGGGAACTGCTGGCGCAACAACCGCAGGCGTCGGTAAAGGACATCGTCGCTGTCCTGGGGAGCCGGGGCATCCCCGTGAACCCGAACCTCGTCTACCTCATCAAGGGCAAGATGAAGGCGCAACGAAGACGGCAGATGAGCCGCCAGGCGGTCGAGGCAGGTCGCAACGCCGGCCTTGCCGACCCCGTTGAGCTGGTTCGGAGAGTCAAGGAGTTGTCGAAGGCCGCGGGTGGAATTCATTACCTGAAGCAGTTGCTGGACGTTCTGGCCGAATAGAACTGGAAACCGGCCGCCTGTTCTCTCACCACTGTTTTGCAGCCGTCGTCACATGAAGACAGCAGTACCAGCGATCAGCCAACTAAGAATTATGGTGCGGACCCACAATGAAGTAGGCCTGGCCGCTTGCGCGCTTTGCGGACAGCCCAACGAGACTGCCAGGACCGGCACGGGTCTCTACGACGGCGGCGTTCATCTTGGCGATATTTGCAAACAGTGCTTGCACGGCGGACGCCGGGGCGCTTCGGCGCGAACGCGCTCGCATTCCACGGAATTGCGTCGCCTGGCGGAAGAGGCCGGCGCCGGTTCCAAGACCAACAATGGCG
The DNA here is from genome assembly GCA_035939715.1 of Gemmataceae bacterium. Taxonomy (GTDB): domain Bacteria; phylum Planctomycetota; class Planctomycetia; order Gemmatales; family Gemmataceae; genus DASZFN01. The sequence goes on from DASZFN010000479.1 coordinate 10,190, forward strand.
AGCAGTGCCAGAGTTGGCTGCATCGCTATGCGGAGTTTCTGGAAGACCTTGCCGCACGCGTGGAAACTATGACGGAGTGGATTCCAAGGCCGAGCTAAAGCGCACTTTGTCTCAGCTGGGCATCCGCCAGCCAATTTCACCCTCCAAAATGGACCCGGCAAATCTTTACTTCACTTCAGGCGGCTGCATATTTCCGCGAATTTTCACCAGATAAAAACAATTTCCACGCGGACTCTGGTAATTGGCTTGAATGACCCCTATAGCTTGTGTTACCATCCCGCGCGTTCACTAGATGTGTGGTTTTTTTGAAGAAAAATCCCGTTTTCGACTGTTCTTTTGTCTACCAAAGTGCGAGAATAAACCATGGAAGGTGTAGTCGACCGGAAGGGGGATGTTTCCGTGGGAGTGCTGCCGGATTGGCAAATCCAGCGGGAGATCAAGATCGAGCCATTCGCCGACGGAACGCCGCGGCCCGGGGTCGTGTCTTACGGCGTCAGCAGCTATGGATACGACGTCCGCGTGGGGCGGCGCTTCAAGATCTTTACCAACGCCCGCTGTGCCGTGGTTGATCCCAAGAATTTCGATCCCGCGAGTTTTGTGGATGTCGAAGGGGACTACTGTCTCATACCGCCCAACAGCTTCGTGCTGGCCGAGACGGTCGAATATCTGGAAATCCCGCGCGACATCATCGCCATCTGCGTGGGGAAATCGACCTATGCTCGCTGTGGGATCATCGTCAACGTGACGCCGCTCGAGCCGGAGTGGCGCGGCCGCATCACCATCGAAATCAGCAACACGACACCTTTACCCGCGAAGATCTACGCGGGCGAGGGGATTGCCCAGATCCTCTTCTTCCGGGCTGATAGCCCCTGCCAGACAAGTTATGCGGACAAGCAGGGGAAATATCAGGACCAGCGCGGTTTGACTCTTCCCTTCGTGCTTGCGGAAAAAGGGGACGGCCCCTTTTTTCCCGGCGGGTCAGACCGCAAGAAATGACGCAGCGGAAATGTTTCGGACCGAGCCGGACGACACGGATGTTCGGTAAGGAGACCTGCCGCCCTGGGGCGGTTGGAAGAACAATGCTTTCCGGTTTGGGAGCGTGGGAGTCGCGGGGAATCGGATTTCCCGCCGATATCGGGCCGTGATTGTCATGGGCACAGTTTCAGCCAAACTGTTCACACCATTCAACGGCCGGCTTCGTGGCATGGAGCCTCTCCCCTAATGGACTTGCGGCCCCCCCTTGGGGCAAGGACCTCATCATGCAAATCACGCGTCGCTATACCACCGCGGGGCAGGATCCATTCGCTGCCTTCGAGTTCGTGCCGCGCTCCTCGCGCATCGCCAATCCGGACGGCAGCGTCGTCTTCGAGATGAAGGACGTGATGGTGCCGAGCGGCTGGTCCCAGGTGGCCGTGGATATCCTGGCGCAGAAATACTTCCGCCGTGCGGGTGTGCCGGCACAAACGGAGCATGATCCGGAGAAGGGAGTGCCTGATTGGCTGCAGCGCAGCCGGCCCGCTGCCGGCGCGGCGACGGGCGGCGAAACCGACGCGCGCCAGGTGTTTCGCCGCCTGGCGGGGTGCTGGGCGTACTGGGGTTGGAAGGGCGGCTACTTTCTGACCGGGGCCGATGCCAGGGCCTTCTTCGATGAGACCTGCCACATGCTCGCGGCCCAGATGGCTGCCCCCAACAGCCCGCAGTGGTTCAACACCGGCCTGCACTGGGCATACGGCATAACCGGTCCGGCGCAGGGTCACTACCGCGTCGATCCGAAGAGCATGAAGATGGAGCGGGCCAGTTCGGCCTACGAGCACCCCGCCCCGCACGCCTGTTTCATCCAGTCCATCGACGACGACCTCGTCAACGAAGGCGGCATCATGGACCTGTGGGTGCGCGAGGCCCGTATCTTCAAGTACGGCAGCGGCACCGGCACCAACTTCTCCGCCCTGCGCGGCGAGGGCGAACCGCTCTCCGGCGGCGGCAAGTCGAGCGGCCTCATGAGCTTTCTCAAGATCGGCGACCGCGCCGCCGGCGCCATCAAGTCAGGCGGCACCACGCGCCGCGCCGCCAAGATGGTCGTCCTCGATCTCGATCATCCCGACATCGAGGAATTCATCAACTGGAAGGTTACCGAAGAGCAGAAAGTCGCCGAGCTGGTCATGGGCTCGCGCCTGCTGGGCCGGCATCTGAACGCCGTCATGCAAGCCTGCCATCGCTGGGCGCAGGCGGAGAGCCGCTTCGATCGCCAGCGCAACATCGAGCTGCGCAAGGCCGTGAATGACGCCACTGCGGCCCAGGTGCCCATGAACTATATCGAGCGTGCCGTCGCCCTGGCCCGGCAAGGCTTCACCTCCCTCAAGGTCGAGGAGTACGACACCGACTGGAACTCCAGGGCTTACTTCACCGTCTCCGGACAGAACAGCAACAATTCCGTCCGGGTCAGCAACGAATTCATGGAAGCGGTAGAGAAGGACGGGCCCTGGCATCTGTACTGGAGAACCGAGAAGGAGCGGGCCAAACGGGAAGGGCGTGCCGCAAAACCGCGCAAGACCTTGCGCGCCGCCGAACTCTGGGAAGAGATTTCTTTCGCCGCCTGGTCGTGTGCCGATCCCGGTCTGCAGTTCGATACGACCATTAACGAATGGCACACCTGTCCCGCGGACGGCCGCATCAACGCGTCCAACCCGTGCTCGGAGTACATGTTCCTGGATGACACCGCGTGCAACCTGGCGTCCTTGAACTTGCTCAAGTTCTTTGACGCCGAGAGCGGCCGCTTCGATGTGGATTCTTACCGCCACGCCTGCCGGCTGTGGACGCTGATTCTGGAAATCTCCGTGTACATGGCGCAGTTCCCGAGCCGGGCGGTGGCGCAAAAGTCGTACGACTTCCGCACGCTGGGACTGGGCTATGCCAATCTCGGCTCGCTGCTGATGGTGCAGGGGATTCCTTACGATTCCGCGGAGGGCCGGGCGCAATGCGCCGCGCTCACGGCCATCATGCACGCGGCCGCGTACGCGACTTCCGCGGAAATTGCCGCCGAGGTCGGTCCCTTCCCGCGCTATCAGCCCAACCGCGAGGCCATGCTGCGCGTGATCCGCAACCATCGCCGCGCCGCCTACCATGCGCCGCGCGAGGAGTATGAGGAACTGACGATTGCGCCCCCCGGCATCGATGAGCACGCCTGTCCAAAGTACCTGCTGGACGCCGCCCGCCACGAGTGCGACCGCATGCTGGAGCTCGGCGAAAAGCACGGCTACCGCAACGCCCAGGTCACGGTGATCGCGCCGACCGGCACCATCGGTCTGGTCATGGACTGCGACACGACCGGCGTCGAGCCGGATTTCTCCCTGGTCAAGTTCAAGAAGTTGGCCGGCGGCGGCTACTTCAAGATCATCAACGCCTCGATTCCGCCGGCGCTCGAGCGGCTGGGCTACTCCAAGTCCCAGATCAACGAGATCATTTGCTATAGCCGGGGCACCGGAACGCTGGTCGGCTGCCCGCATATCCATGCAGCTTCGCTCAAGGCCAAGGGCTTCACGGATGAAGTCCTCCAGCGTCTGGAGGCGCAGCTGCCTGCCGCCTTCGAGCTGTCATTCGTGTTCAATCGTTGGACGTGTGGCGACGACTTTTGCCGCAATCAACTGGGCTTGAGTACGGAGCAGCTTGAATCACCACGGTTCGATTTGCTGAGCGCCCTGGGCTTCACACGCGAGCAGATCGCAGAGGCGAATACGTATGTCTGTGGGGCCATGACGATCGAAGGCGCCCCGCACCTGAAAGAGGAGCATTACCCGGTCTTCGATTGCGCCAACAAGTGCGGCAAGCACGGCAAGCGCTTCCTGTCCACCGAAGCGCACATTCGCATGATGGCCGCCGCGCAGCCGTTCATCAGCGGCGCGATCTCGAAGACGATCAACATGCCATACGAGGCAACCATCGAGGATGTGAAGGAAGCGTACCGGCTCAGCTGGCAGCTGATGCTCAAGGCCAACGCCCTTTATCGGGACGGTTCCAAGCTCAGCCAGCCGCTGAATTCAGTCGCCGATACGGATGACAGCGCCGCGGCCGCGGCCAATGCCGGGCCGGAAAAGGTGGCCGAGCCGGTGCGCATCGCCGAGCGCATTGTGCACCGCTATATCGCGCGGCGGCGGCGCTTGCCCGATCGCCGCGCCGGCTACACGCAGAAGAGCCGCATCGGCAATCACAAGATTTATCTGCGCACCGGCGAGTACGAGGACGGCACGCTCGGCGAGATCTTCCTCGACATGCACAAGGAAGGCGCCGCCTTCCGCAGCATGACCAATTGCTTTGCCATTGCCGTCTCGCTGGGTTTGCAGCACGGCGTGCCGCTCGAGGAATTCGTCGACGCCTTCCTCTTCACACGCTTCGAGCCCAACGGCCCGGTGCAGGGCAACCCGCACATCAAGATGACGACCTCGATCATCGACTACATTTTCCGCGAACTGGCCATCACCTACCTGGGTCGCTACGATCTGGCCCACGTGGCGGCCGAGGACCTGCGCGGCGACGCCATGCACCAGCCGGACCACGAGCTGGAATTTGACGGCGAGGAGGTGGTCACGGAACGGGTCGTCGATCCGAAGGCCGAGAGCGTCCTCGCGCCGCGGAGCGGGCATCTGCATCCGTTGCCCGGCAATGGCAACGGCCATGGTAACGGCCATGGCAACGGCGGCAACGTTGCCCTGGCACGCGCCACCGCAGTTGCCAAGGACGAAAAAGTTCGCCTGGCCCGGCTCAAGGGCTACGAGGGCGATCCCTGCGCCGAGTGCGGCCAATTGACGCTCGTGCGCAGCGGCGCCTGCTGCAAGTGCGATACCTGCGGCGCCACTTCTGGCTGCAGCTAGCGCTAGAGTATGTTGTGAACGGGGTCATTAGTCATTGGTCATTTCGCATGCGAATGACCAATGACAAATGACCTTTTGCTACCATTTCATAGTTCGTATTAGTAAGTAGACAAGACTGAAGCCCTAACCCTGATCCTTGGCCGATGCAGAACATCATCGTCTTGAAGCCCTATCGTTTCGTGCCGCCGTATACGAGCAGCTTCTGGATGTACGTCTTCCGTTCTTATCTGCCCGTCAGTTTGCGGCGGAACTGGGGACTGCAGCAGATCGACTATCGCGGCGTCGAGCACCTGCGCGAATCGATTGCGGCGGGGCATGGCATCATCCTGGCGCCCAACCATTGCCGGCCGTTTGATCCTGCCACCCTCGCCATGCTCGGCGCTCATGTCGATAAGCCCTTCTTGACCATGGCGAGCTGGCATCTCTTCATGGAGGGCCGCTTCACACGTTGGCTGTATCGCCGCGTCGGGGCTTTTAGCGTCTATCGCGAGGGGGTCGATCGCGAGGCGCTCAAGACAGCGACGGCGATCCTCGTGGACGGCCGCCGGCCGCTGGTGATGTTCGCCGAGGGGGTTGTCTCGAGAACCAACGATCGCGTCAATCCGCTGCAGGAAGGGCTCGCCTTTATCGCCCGCTCCGCGGCCAAGGTCCGCGCCAAGGCCACGCCGCCGAGCAAGATCGTCATTCATCCGGTTTTCCTGCGTTACTTCTTTACAGGCGACCTGGCCGGGACGCTCAGCCCGGTGCTCGAAGAGATCGAACAGCGCCTGAGCTGGCGGCCGCAACGGACATTGCCCCTGTTTCAGCGCATCGTTAAGATCGGCCAAGGCTTGCTGGCGCTCAAGGAAATCGAATATCTCGGCGAGGCGCGGAACGGGACGCTGGCGGAACGTCAGGCCGACCTGATTGAGAAACTGCTCGTGCCGCTCGAGAAGGAGTGGCTCAACGGCTACCGCGATCCTTCGGTGATCGAGCGCGCCAAGCGCCTGCGCAGCGCCATCGTGCCGGACATGATTCGCGGTAATCTCAGCGATGAGGAAATGACCCGCCGCTGGCGGCAACTGGGCGACTCTTATCTCGCGCAGCAGCTTTACTGCTACCCGCCGGATTATCTGAGCGAAAGCTGTCCCCCAGAGCGGCTGCTGGAGACCGTCGAAAGGTTCGAGGAAGACCTCACGGACGTGGCCCGGGTTCATCGGCCGCTGCGCGTGGTCATTCATGTGGCGCCCGCCATTGAGGTGAGCCCGACGCGCGAACGGGGCGGAGCAGAGGACCCGGTCATGCGCAAAGTGCGGGAAAGTCTGGACGAGCTGCTGCAGAAATCGGCAGGCGAACGTTAACCGGTTGGAAGATGGCTTTTCCTCGCTTGCGCTTCGGGTTAGTGTAAGAAAGCTTGGCAGGACAAATTTTCCTATCTTGATCGTACATGCATCGGCAAATCGTAGTTGGTCTCCTGAGCGTTGCGCTGACTCTCCTTTGCACGATGTCGCTTTCAGCAGAGGAAAAGGCTCAGGAGCCGGTCGGCGTAGGGGCGCAGCCACAGGCCGGGCCCTTTTGGGGTATCCGCGTCTTGGTGGCGCTGGCCGGTCTTGCTGCCTGGTATGGGACTCAATATTTGATTCGCGAAAGACGGCCGATGGCGGCGGCCGAGTCCGACAAGGCAGGACAGCTGCTTGCCGAGCATGACGCCGTTCTGAAACTGACGGCGCCCATCAATCGCTTTTTGAATTTGCACCTGCGCTGGGCACATGGCTTGTTGATCGTTAGCTCGGCCGTGATGGATCTCCTTGTGGGATTTGTGATTATCTGGAGCATTGTCGGCCCCAGTTTCCGGCCTTTCCTTGGGCTGATCATGCTTTTTGGTTTGCGGCAAATTTGCCAGGCGCTCACCGCGCTGCCGCCGCCGCCGGGCATGATCTGGTGGTATCCCGGTTTCCCGTCGCTGTTCGTGACCTATGGAGTCAACAACGATCTGTTTTTTTCCGGGCATACTGCGATGGCGGTCTATGGAGTAGTGGAGCTTGCCATGCTGGGTCCCGCCTGGCTGCTGATCATCGGCGTGGCGGTGGCGATCTTTGAAATCGTTACCGTCTTGCTCGTGCGCGCCCACTACACCATGGATGTTTTTGGTGGTCTTGTCACGGCACTCCTGGTCGCCGCGATCGCCTGGCAAATAGGGCCGGGCTGTGATGCGGCGCTCATGCATCTATTCGGCAACAGGTAGACGTTACGCTGCGGTATTTTCAATGCCACGGCCTTGTGCCGTGGTGCTTACGGTAGCATCTACACAGAGTACTCTTTTTGTCTTTTGATGCCACGGCCTTGTGCCGTGGTCGCTCACGCTGGCTGCTATACGTCGCCGCCAGAAGCAAACATGAAATACCACGGCACAAGGCCGTGGCATCCGCAGAGAGCAAAAACGCACCTCGCGTAGAAACAAACGTAAATTGACCACGGCACAAGGCCGTGGCATTCCGCTGGGCTGCGCACCGCAGAACGGTGCAGGGACGTTAGAAAATGATCTGAAAGCGAGCTTCCAGCGAGTCCTGATGGCGCAGGAGGCCGTTCGGTCCTGGTCCCAGGCGGACCGGACTGTCGAAATGAGCGTGCTCATAATTGAACTGCGTGCGCACCCACTTGTTGAGGTACCAGTTAAAGCCGACGGTCAGTTCCGTGGCGCCGTTCGTGAAAAGCCTCGGGTCTGCTAACTGTGCCAGGCCCGGAGTGAAGACATTGTCACCCAGGTGTAGCCGGGAGACGCGGCCAACCGCTTCCCACGCCCCCGTGCAAGCCAAGGGTTGAAACGGATTAAATGGGTGCAAAGGCGTGATCGCTTCGCTGTACGTCGTGCGCTCTTCGCCGGTCAAGAGGTAGGTGGCCAGGACATACCAGCCACGGAACGGCACATCGGTCTCAAAGCGAAAGGCCGGCCCGGTGAAGCTGGGGCGAAGGTCCTGGACCTGCTCATAGTACTGGGCGGCGAAGCCGAAGGGACCGTAGAAATACGAAACTTCCGGTGTCCAGCGATTGCGCAGTCCGTCGGCGCGAACGTTGGTGTTGAACTGGAAGAAGCGCACGCCCGCAGGCGTAAACAGCGTGCTGGGGCTGACCGGCTCCTGCTCTATGCCCGTGCTGCCGGAGATGCCGATCTGCAGCAGCCGAAAAATCGGCCAGAACATAGCGCTGTTCAAAGGCCGCACGGCAATGCGGCCGTTGAGATCCTTGTTATCGTTGGTGTCGGTGTTGCCGTTGATCTCGCCGTTCGACACCGAGACAGCCCAATCCAGCCGGTCGCCGAAGAGTTTTCGCCCATGCAGCATGACGCCTTCATCGCGCGCCGGCACGAGCTGGTCAATGAGCGAGCGCTCGATCGTGGGAACATAACGATCCTGGATCAGTTGCTCATAACTCACCGGCTGCTTGAACTTGCCGGCTTCGACCTGAAATTCATCGAGGTAGTGGACGTTTAAGTAAGCATCTTGAATGACTGCCTGGCCCTGGCCGAAATCGGGCAGGAAGCGGAACTCATAGTATTTGAACATGTCGGCTTCGATGCCGAGGCGTGCCCGGCGGAGAAAGAAGCGATCGATGTCGGTGTAATCCACGGGATCGAGGTAGGCGCGGTAATCGGCCTGAATCTGGCCGGTGATGCGCAAATGAAAATTATTGTCGGACGAGCGCAGGAAGAAGCCTTCATCCCAGCCGGCGACCAACCCTTTGCCGCCCTGGGACTGGAATTCCATCGCTTGGCCGGTTTCCAGCCGCTCCGTGCCGGATGATTCCGCGGGACCTTGGTCCGGCTGCACGGGCGGAGGGGTTTTGTTTTCCGGTTGTGCTTGCTGTGCCGTAACCACGGCGATTTTGCCGGGCTGGGTTTGCTGCGGCAGTGCGGCCGGCGCTGCTGGAGATGCGCCTGGAGCACGCTCCAGTTGCTGACGCTTGACGATTGCTTCCAGTTCACGAACGCGTTTTTCCAGATCGGCGTAGGATTGTTGCTGCGCAGGCGGCGGCAAGCCGGGCTGGGCGTACGAACTAGATGAGATAAGGGTGCAGAATAAGATGGGAAGCCAGGCCGCAGGCCGGAGACGTGCGGCAAAAGCGGCGCGGCACATGTGTCGGCCCCATATCAATGGATGTCATCCGCCCGGCGCGCGAATAGATAGAGGCAGCTCCCAAGAGGGCGCGGCCCGTGAAAAGTCCGTACGACCGGCACATCCAGTATCGTCGCTGCAATCGTCAAGGTTTAATTCAAATGCTGTAATCCGGCTCGAAGACGCGGTAATTCTTTGGAGACACGTGCACCAGGTCGCCGGTTTGCAGAGCCAGATCGGCAAAGCTTTCCGGACTCAAATCCACGTTAATGAGCGCCTCGGATTCCTCGGCCAGCAACTGCACCTTGGCGACCGCGCCCGCCGGCCGAACATGGACGACTTTTGCTCTAAAGCTTGGCACGCCGTTGGCTGAGCGGTGGATTTCCAGTTCGTGCGGCCGAATATAGACCTTGGAGGGCGACGCCGGCGGCTCGGGCTTCTCGAACAGCGGCCGGCCCTCATGAATGCGGCCGTGGAAAATGTTGACGTTGCCCAGGAAGCTCATGACGAACGGGTTGGCGGGATGCTCGAAGACGTGTGTCGGCGTGCCGATCTGTTCGACGCGGCCCTGGTGCATGACCACGACCTGGTCCGCGGTCTCGAACGCCTCTTCCTGATCGTGCGTGACGAAGACGCTGGTGACGTGCAGATCGTCGTGCAAGCGGCGCAGCCAGACGCGCAGCTCTTGCCGCACCTTGGCGTCGAGCGCGCCGAAGGGCTCGTCGAGCAGCAGCAGTTTCGGTTCGGGCGCCAGGGCGCGTGCCAGGGCGACGCGCTGGCGCTGCCCGCCCGACAATTGCGACGGGTAGCGTTTTTCCAACCCCGCAAGCTGAATGAGCTGCAGCAGCTCGTGAACGCGTTGTTTGACCCTGTCCCTGGGCCAGCGCCGCACCCGCAACCCGAAGGCGATGTTCTCGAAAACATTCATGTGCCGGAACAGGGCATAGTGTTGAAAAACGAAGCCGACGTTGCGTTCGCGCGCGGAGCGACGCGTTGCATCTTCGCCGGCGAAGTGCACGGTTCCGGCGTCCGGCGTTTCCAGGCCGGCCACGATGCGCAGCAAGGTGGTCTTGCCCGAACCGGAGGGGCCAAGCAAGGCCGTCAGAGAGCCCGTGGCGATGTCAAGGCTGACATGGTCGAGCGCCTTGAACTTGCCAAAATGCTTGCTCACGCCATGGATGCTGATGCTCATAATCGTTCCGCCTTTCCGGCCGTTGGCTCCTGCGTCATCTCCTGCCGCGCCTTGCGCTCGAGGATGACCTTGAGCAGGAGCGTGACCAGGGCGAGCGAGGTAAGCACCGAGGCGACGGCAAAGGAACCAGGCGAGTTGTATTCCTGGAAAAGCTTCTCGACGCGCAGCGGCATGGTGTCGGTCTGGCCGGCAATGTGGCCGGAGACGACATAGACCGCGCCGAACTCGCCCATGGCGCGGGCGTTGCACAGAATGACTCCGTAAAGCAGACCCCACTGGATATTGGGCAGCGTGATGTGCCAGAACATCTGCCAACCATTGGCGCCGAGGCTAAGAGCGGCGACTTCTTCCTCGGCGCCGAGCGCTTCCATCACCGGGATCAGCTCGCGCGCGACGAACGGCAGCGTCACAAAGCACGTCACCAGGATCAGTCCCGGCGTGGCAAAGATAATCCTGTAGCCGTGCTCGCGCAGCCACGGGCCGAAATAGCCCTGCAAGCCAAACAACAGTACGAAAATCAAGCCCGCCACCACGGGCGAGACCGAGAACGGCACGTCGATCAAGGTTACCAGCAACGTGCGCCCGGGAAAGCGAAAGCGCGCGATGGTCCAGGCCGCGGCCACCCCGAAGACGACATTGACCAGCACGGCGACAGGCGCCACCGTCAAGGTCAAAAGAATGGCATGGCGTGTATCCGGATCGTCGACGAGCATGGCCCAGTAAGCGCCGGCGCCTCCGGCAAAGGCGTTCCAGAAGACATTAAGGAGGGGGATTATCACGAAAAGCGTAATAATGCCGACCGCCACAGCGATCAGGATGCAGCGCACGTACAGGGGGTCCTGCGTGACGCGCCCAGGCGGGTGTCCGCGCTCAGGTGTCATGGATTTTGCTCCAATGCTCCAGCAGGTTGATGACCACGAGCATGGCGAAGGCAATCAGGAGCAGGACCACGGCAATGGCGGTTGCCTCGGCGTAGGAGAATTCCTCCAGGCGCTGCACGATGAGGACGGGGGCGATCTCCGTCTTGAAAGGCATGTTGCCGGAGACGAACACGACCGACCCGTACTCTCCCAGGGCACGGGCAAAGGCGAGGGCAAAGCCGGTGATCAGCGCCGGGTACAGCGCGGGCAGCAGTACCCGTCGGAATGTCTGCCAGCGGCTGGCGCCCATGAGTGCCGCCGCTTCCTCGGCTTCCACTTCCAGGCTGGCCAGCACCGGTTGCACGGTGCGCACCACGAACGGCAGGCCGATAAAGGTAAGCACGAGCACGATTGCCAGTCTGCTATAGGCCCCATCGATGCCGAGGGGCGTCAGCCAGCGTCCGAGCCAGCCGTTGGCCACATAAAGATTGGAATAGACCAGGCCGGCCACGGCAGTCGGCAGGGCGAAGGGCAGGTCGATTAGGGAGTCGAAAACGCGTTTGCCCGGGAACTCATAGCGCGCCAGCACCCAGGCAAGCAGGCCGCCTAGGACCACATTGAGCGCCGCCGCCGCCAGGGAAGCGCCGAAGGTGAGCCGGTACGCGGCGCGGGCCCGCTCGGTCCAGACGGCGTTCCAGAACTGCTCGAAACTGAGTGAAGTCGACTTCAGAAAACAGGCCGCCAGCGGAATCAGCACCAGGAAGCTCAGGCAACACAGGGTGTAGCCGAGGCTCAGGCGAAAGCCGGGCAGAATACGCTGGTTTACGGGGCTCATAACATTGCTCGCCGAGAAAATGCGGCACCACGGGGCTTGTCCCCGTGGACCAGTGACTGGCAGCCAGATCCGCAGCATCGAGTATCATCGCCTCCACGGGGCTCGTCCCCGTGGAGCGACGATTGTCAACCGGGCCGTCAGTCGTGGCTCCACGGGGACGAGCCCCGTGGAGGCCATTGGTATACACGCATCGGTTACTGGCCAACAGTCATCGATCCACTGGGACAAGCCCGGTGGAGGCGTTACGCAAATCGCGCACGCTGATTTAGTAATCACTGGTCGCCAGCGACTCATTGGCCGCGCGGGTTACCAGGCGTGCATAAACTCGAATGTCAATCCTTTCCTGAACGAAATGCACGGAGCCGTCGCCAAACAGATGGTTGACGCCGCCCGGGTGGAACGCATAAGGGGCGCCGTTGCCGTTGACGCCGTAATAGGGATCGGGGTACGTCAGGACCTGTTCGCCG
>DASZFN010000480.1:0-4262 GCA_035939715.1 Gemmataceae bacterium
GGTGACCGTCAACAGGTGCTGGCCGTCGCTGAGGTTCAGCTGGCGGATGAAGCTGCTATTGGCGCCCTCGGCGAAGCTGTCGATCTGCACGCCATTGTCGAAGATCACCACGCTGGTGTTCGGATCGCTGGTGCCGTCGTACTGCGAGGGAATGGCGGCGGTGGTGTTGGGCCCGGTGTCGTGCACGAACGGAGTGGTGTCCAGCGTGAAGGTGAAGAGGGTCATCTGGCCCACAGCGCCCGAAGCGTCGATGGGCTGGATGCCGAGCACGCGCAAGCCGTCCGTGCTACCGTCCGCTTTGAAGGGGCGCCTTGGTCATGCACCCATCCATGCTCAGCCAAGACCAGTCGATGCCTTTCCAGTCATCGTAGGCTATCAAGCCGGCTTCCCACATCCTCTGAAAGACACCAGCCTTCACCCACTCTTGGAAACGGTCATGGGCCGTGGACCCAGGGCAGAAGCGGGTGGCGTCCAGGGCCTTTCCACTGGCAGCCGGTACGCAGCACAAAGAGAATCGCCTCCATACAAACACGATCCGGCGTGCGCGGCTTGCCGCCGCCGAAACGGTGCGTGTTCACATGTCTGAGGATCAGCAGGGCGATGGCCTGCCACAAGTCCTCAGCAATGCCCCAATCGTCAACTACCCGCAACTCGTCCATGTTGCGACGTCCGTGGAGTACACAGCTGCCAAGGAATAACGTCAGCTACACATTGAAGTTATAGCCTGAAACCGGTTATCCGGATTGGCTCTTATGGCCAACCTGGCGTCCCCCATCATCTTGGTGTGGTGGGCATTCTTGCTTGTACGAACGTTTCTCCGGTAAGATTGCCTGAGGAGAATGCTCCATGCCGACTCCAGATGAGCTCCTGGCAATCGCCGTCCAGCATCACCAGGCCGGCAAACTTCGCCAAGCCGGAGATATCTATCGCCAGATCATCCAGGCCGATCCCCACAACGCCGACGCCTGGCATCTCCTCGGCCTGGCCGCGCATCATGCCGGCCGGAACGAGGAGGCCGTCGACCTCATCCGCCGAGCCATTGCCCTGGACCATGCTCAGGCGGTCTTCCACAGCAACCTGGGACTGGGTTACGCGGCCCTGGGCAACGTGCAAGAGGCGATGGCTTGCTACCGCGAGGCCATGCGCTTGCAGCCCGGCTACGCCAATGTGCACAACAACCTGGGTGCCATGCTGCATCGCCAGGGGCGGCTGGCCGAAGCGGAGGCCTGCTTCCGCGAGGCGGTGCGGCTGCAGCCCGATTACGCCGGGGGCCTTAGCAACCTGGGCGCGGTCTGCAAGGCCACGGGCCGGATCGACGAGGCGATTGCTTGTTACCGGCAGGCGTTGCGTTCCAATCCGGATTTCGCCGACGCTCATAACAATCTGGGCACGGCCCTGCTGAGCCAGGGCCGGATCGTGGAAGCGATGGCTTGCTACCAGCATGCCCTGCGGCTGAAGCCCGACTACGCCGACGCACACAATAATCTCGGTGCTGTTTTCCAGCGTCAAGGCCGGCTGGCCGAGGCGGTGGCCTGCTGCCGGGAAGCCGTTCGTCTCAGGCCGAATCTCGCCGCGGCGCACAAGAACCTGGCGACCTACCTCCAGGAACTGGGCGACTCGTCCGAAGCGCTCGCTTGCCTGGAGCGCGCGCGGGCGCTCGCTCCGGACGATGGGCTCAAGATCCGGGCCGTGCTCGCCTTGCCGATCATTTATCCATCGACGGAAGAAATCGCCCGGCAGCGTCGTCGGGTTGAGGCTGCCTTGGTTCAACTGCACACGGAGAATCTAAGCGTCGTGGACCCCATGGAATCCGTCGGCGCCACCGCCTTCGAGCTGGCCTACCAGGGCCTGAATGACCGCGACCTGCAGGCCGGCCTGGCCGGCATCTACATTCGGGCCACGCCCTCGCTCACCTACATGGCGCCACGCTGCGCGCGGCCCGCTGCGGCGACTGGGCGGCCTCTACGGATTGGCTTCCTCTCGCGATTCTTTCACAGCCACACCATCGGCAGGCTGAACCTCGGTCTCATCCGCCAATTGCCACGGACCGACTTCCGAGTTGTCCTGCTGCGCCCTCCGGGCAAGGACGACCCAATGGCAAAATCCATCCAGGAAAGCGCCGACGCCGTCGTGCCGCTGCCCGAGCATCTCGACCAGGCGCGGCAACGGATTGCCGACCAGCAACTGGACGTGCTCTTCTACACGGACATCGGCATGGACCCGTTCACCTACTTCCTGGCGTTCGCCCGGCTGGCGCCGGTGCAGTGTGTCACCTGGGGCCATCCCGTCACGACGGGCATCCCGGCCATCGATTACTTCATCTCCAGCGACTTGCTCGAAACCGACCAGGCCGAGCAGCATTACTCCGAGAAACTGGTTCGCCTGAAGACCCTTTCGACCTATTACTATCGCCCCGTGTTGCCGCCGCAAATGAAAGATCGAACCGCTTTCGGCCTTCCTTCGGATGCCCACATTTATGGCTGCCCGCAGAGCCTTTTCAAGCTTCATCCCGCCTTCGACGGTCTGCTCGGCGCCATCTTGCAACGCGATCCCAAAGGGATATTGGTCCTGATCTCAGGCAAGCACACGTCATGGGACAATCTCTTAGGGCAGCGTTTCGCGCGCACCATACCCGACGTGCTTGATCGCGTCCACTTCCTCCCGCGCATGAGCCACGAGGACTTCCTCAGCCTGAACGCCGCTTGCGACGTGGTCCTGGACCCCATCCACTTCGGCGGCGGCAACACCGCCTATGAAGCGTTCGCGCTGGGCGTCCCCATCGTGACCTGGTCGTCGGCATTTCTGCGCGGTCGAATCACACTGGCTCTGTACAAGAAAATGAACGTAATGGACTGCGTCGCCTCAAATGCCAATGAATACGTAGAGCTCGCGGTCCGACTTGGGACTGAACCAGATTTCCGGGACGCAATGCGGAATAAGATCCTTGCATCTAACGATGCACTGTATGAAGATGCTGGCGCCGTGGACGAGCTAGGCACGTTTTTCAAGAAACTATGGTAACATGGCATTAATTCCCGACGATGCACTGGTTGTCCGAGGAGGCAAGAATCGTCCTGAGGACCTGAGACGGGGGACAGGAACCCATCCGTGCGGGGTCAGCGGTGTTTCGGTTGAAAGTGCCAGCGGCGCCGCGGTTGAAGAATTGGCCTCGGCCATCCCGCACGGCCAAGTTGGTGTCACTTCCGTCGGGAAAGTCCGTGCCGCAGGAGGAGATGTTATTCGGACGTCGGGTATGGAAAGGGCCGCCGCTGTGCAGCGGAGCGGCGGCAACGCCAGCGTTCTTAAGCCGCGCTAGCGATACGAACAAAATAAGCCCGAAGCACCGGCCAATCTCAGTTCCGGGGCGGCGCTCCGGGCTTGTTGACTGGGCCGCGTCTTAGGGCATGAAGCCGGTGACGCGGAAGTAGAACTCCACGCTCGATTCGAAACCGACGCGGATGGAGAGAATGTCCAGGGACGACTTCGCCCAGCTGTCGATCTCCTGAATCGAGGGCAGCGTCGGCCGGCGCAGCAGCGTGATGTAGTAGCTGCGCACCACGTCTTCGCGATATTCCAGGGAAGTCAGGAAGGCCTGGGCGACTCCCGAGCGGCCGATGGTCGGAATCTGCGCGACCCAGCCGTTGACCTCCGCCGGGCTGCCGGTGCGGTTGAGCACTTGCTTGAACAGGGCCATGACAAAGGTCGTATTGGAGGCCGGTTGGCCGATGACGACGGCGGCGTGGTTGAAGTACTCCTGGGTGCCGAGGATCTGAGCCAGAGTCTGCTCCTCCGTCTGATGGTTCGTGAACATCAGGTTGGCCCAGCCTTTTTCTTCGCCGCTAAGCGGCTGGCGGCCCAGATAGGTTGAATACCATTGCGTCACCACGAAGTCGCGTGCCTCGAGGGAACGGTTGATGGCATTGGCAACCAGGAAGCGGCCGTTCGCTTGCCCCAGGGTCGGCAGCCACTGGTTCCATTCCGCCAGCGTGCCGGGACGACCGAGGGCATCGTTGTAGATCTCGCGAACAAACTTGCGTGACGCATCGAGCGCGTCCTGGTTGACCGTGATCTCCAGCCCGAAGCGGCCGTCCGGATTGGCCGGAGCGAACGTGGAGGTGTTGCCGGCCGAATCGGTGGCGGTGACCGTCAACAGGTGCTGGCCGTCGCTGAGGTTCAGCTGGCGGATGAAGCTGCTATTGGCGCCCTCGGCGAAGCTGTCGATCTGCACGCCATTGTCGAAGATCACCACGCTGGTGTTCGGA
>DASZFN010000481.1:0-2540 GCA_035939715.1 Gemmataceae bacterium
TGATCGTCGGCGTTTCGGGATGTGGTGATAGCGAACCCGCCGCAAAGCCAAAGATCCTTAAGGGTGGCCTGAAGGAGGGCGAAAGTAAGACGGTGGATAAGAGCAAGGCTGTAGCTGACTAGCGCATTCGCTGGTTTTGCACCTGCACAGTTTGAAAGAAGGCCCACAGACGGTTTCGTCTGTGGGCCGTCTTTTTCCTGCGCAGCGCTCGTTTGCATCACGAAGGTTATTTCTTGGCTGACTCCGCCCTTTGCAATTCTTCCAGCGGTTTGCCCGGCGTAAGAACTTTGCCTGCCAATCCGGTGTAGTCAGAAGCGTAGCGGTAGGCTCGGAAAAGCGAACCCGCTGCCTGCCCGCCGACGCCTGAGAGGGCTTGCTGGGGAACGGCATCTGGAGCATCCGAAAAGCTACATAACACCTCGCGATGCGCCGGCAGGAAGACCTCGTCAGAGGCCCAGTGGGTGCCATCTGGGCGATCCGTCGCTGTAGATGCGACCGTTGCCACAGGCGACCGGCCAAACGGAAATCGGTATTTCCAAACCACTTGCTTATCGCTGGTCACCTCGAAAATCAAGCCGTCCGGGCTGGAGCAGATGAGTGTATTGCCATTGGGCAGTCGCTGAGCTCCGGACATGAGCTGGGCAAAGAACTCTGACTTATTCGGCGCGCTGTAAGTCCACATCGGCCCGCCCGGGGCGCTGGCAGAGCGTGCCTTGAGCATGTAGCGTCCGTCCGTGGTCACCGGGATTACGATTTCGTCGACGGAGGAATAGCTGCCCTCCGGCAGAGGCCGGCGCGTGCCGTTGTTGAAGACAAGGACGTGGCCGGCGCCGGGAAGGCCGCGGCGGATCCAGTGCGCGTCATGCTGATTGGCGAGCTGCTGGTCCTGGATTGTGCCGGCACGATATGCGCGAGGGTTGCCCCAGCGATACAAAAGATCTCCGCCCTTGCCAGAGCGGCCGCCGCTGTGGCCGGCCGCCTGGGTGGTTGTGGTGCTGTGGTCGATGATCCAGATCTCACTGAACGCATAGACGCTGAGCATGATTTGATCGAGGTCGGCGTTATAGGCCACGGAGTTTGTGTGAGTCCAGTCAGGATTGATCTTCTGCAGCTTCTGTCCAGGCGCGGGCGAGCCGACGTAGCCGAGGGAGCGAAGCTTCTTCAGGCCGTCGCTGTCTTTGCCGACCAGAGAGGTGATGACACCCTCTCCATAATTGATGTCGACCAGTTCCGGATGAGCGGCCACGTCGCCGTAGTTTGCCTTGGCCGGATTGTGATCCTGGATCAAATGATCCCAGATATGCCACTCCCACACGACTTCAGCCGCCGCCTTTCCTACCGGCTTGACCTCCATGAGACAGTCGGGCAGCAAATAGGGATCGCCCGCCGTTTCCGGCTTCCGGCCGGCGGCGACAGCTTCGCGAGCGGTTTTCTTCTCCCAGACGATGGCCAGCAGGTTGCCATTGGGAAGCCTGCAGAAGTCGTGATGGGGAAGCTGTTTGAGGTTAGCCCACTTGAAATCCCAAAGCAGGGAGCCGTCCCAGGCGAATTCTTGAAACCGGCCGCCCGCGCCAGGTGTGCTGGCCAAAGCGTGCTGAGGAAGAAGGCCGGCGCGCAGCAAATGTCCGTTTTCGAGGAGATAGGCGCTCAGGCCCGGACCACAATCGCTCTCCCAGGTCTTTACGACCTTGCTCTCCATATCAATCAGGTAGGTCTTGGAGTGCGCCAGCGGGGCCAGCAATGTGTACCCCGGAAAGGCCCTGGAATCGTTCAACAGCAGCCCCGCCTTTTCCGCAGCCAGCCCGGGAGGTTGCATGCTGCCCTGGGCCGCCGTGCCCCGGTTTTGCCGCGGCACCGGCTCTTCGTTGAGGGAATTGATATAGATCCGAAAGGCCAGGGCGGCCGACGTTACCAGCAGCAGAATGAAAGCAACGACGAGCCGGGATTTCGTGACGAGACCGTGCATTCGTCTCATGCCTGACTCCTGTTTGTTGCCGTTTCTACGATCTTTCTACCTTGCTGGTTCAATAGGGAGTCAACCAGGGCGCCCGTGTTAAGAGGCGCGGTGACGAGGGACGGCAAGCCCAGGCGGCTCTGTATTTTGCCGGCCAGAGCAATGGCCCGCTCTTCACCTGCCACGAAGGCGAAGATGGTCGGGCCCCAGGACGATTGGCCCGCGCCGCGCGCGCCTTCCTGTCGCACCAAGGCAATGATCTCCTGCGTGCGCGGGTGCGAATAGCATCCGCCCTGGGCGGGTGCGAACATCAAGCCGACCCGCAGGTTGAACTCATGCAGCGCCTCGCCAAATGCGTTCAAGTCCTCCTCAACCAGGGACGGCAGGAGCTGCAACAGAACAATTCTGGAGAGGACCATATCCGTCTCGGACATGAAGTTGGCTTGGCCAAGCACCGCGAAGGCGTGCATTTCTCTCGCGCCGTGAAGTCCTTGTTCGCCCGGCGGCTGGACAAGAACAACGCGCCATGATTCCGGGACAGGAAGGTTCGCCACCAGCGGTGAGATGTCGTCGGGACGCCGCTTGC
>DASZFN010000482.1:0-20269 GCA_035939715.1 Gemmataceae bacterium
GGAAAGCTGACGGTTCTCCTCCCGGAGACGCCTGTCCATCACGTCTGTATCCGCCGCTCCTTTGACTTCGGCTTTCAATTGCTCCAGGGAATCTCTTAGCTCAGCGTACTCCTGCTTTAGCCGCTGGTTCTCCTTCAGGGCATCATTGCCGTCGCGGGTTGGAGAGCTGTCACTGGTGCCCGGACGCCGGACCACCTGACCCGGCAGCGTGGTATCCTTGGGGGCCCGGGACCCAACCAGCCGTTCATCCACGACTTCGCCGCCTGCACGCGTAATCGCAGCGCGAAGCCAGGCTTCCTCAACGTTTCGTGGAATCCAACGCGCCGAACCGTCGCAGAGCGCCGCGCAGAAGCCATCGCGGAAGGCTCCCCCAAGTTCCGGCAGTGGCTCGTCCTGGTCAAACGGCAAGTCCTCCGGTTTGGTCCACGGCACCGGCCGGCCTGCCTCGATGATCATGATGGTATTCGATGTGCCGTCTTCAATGTCCACCATGCGGGTCGCGCGGCGCTTCTCAAATGCCGCTCCTGGGCCGACAAACACCTGATAGTAAGTGGAATCGGGTTGTTGTTTTCCGGCGATCGGCCCATACACATTCGGCATCCTCGCCAGGAGTTTCTTATTGTGCGGGCTATCCCATGGCTCATTGAGGTGGAATTCCTTGAACAAGGCCTCTTGCTCCAGAAACGGTAACAGAGCCACGCGCCAGCTGAGCAGGGCTCGACCCGTGAAGCCAGGAGATGCGGCCATCACGTTAGCCGGCGGGCCGGTAGCATCGGCTTCGGTGCCACGCGCAGCCATAGATGGAGGGCCTCCACCGCCATTCGTACGCCAGCCGGCGTGGTATTTCCCAATCCCCGGCGGGACATTTGCCGGCGAGAGTCTTGTCCCCTGCTGCCCTTCGTAAATGGCCGGGGGTGGAAAATGACCGAACTTGTCATGAAAAGCGTGCATTGCCAGGCTCAGTTGCTTTAGATTATGCATGCTGCGCCTCCGCTCTTTGGCGAGATCGCGCTGCTCCCCGGATTGCCGCGCAGGTTGGACGTCACCCTGGTCGAAGTCATCGACGACGGCTGACGCCGGCGCGGCATCCTCTATGGAGTTCTTCTCCCCGAGTGCATTATTCTGACTTGGTGTTCCGGCTGCCGAGAGGAACACTCCCGTGCCGACCATTCCCGCCAGGGCGACCACGACGACAGTTGCTGTTTGCAGTTTGGTCCACAACATAGCGCGCATTCCCTCTTGTACCAGAACGGCTACCGGGCTCGAGGCCGCGGCAGCCACTCGTTTCCCCGCCGCGACCAGCATCGCGGCTTTGCGTGTCGTGTCGAGAAGCGTGACCGGGACGGCGGCACAGGCGGCCTGTTCGCCGAGAGCCCCGGCCAAAAGTCCCGCGGACAGCGTTAATCCTCTGCGCAACAAGCGCAGGCGAAGTAGCTCCCGGCCGCGTGTGAGGCGTCGATCCAGCGTTCGCAAGGACCAGCCAAGCTGACGCGCTGCCTGGTCGCGGGTCTGGCCTTCGAGGTAACACAGCACCAGCGGCGCTCGGTAGCGCTGCGCCAGGCGTTGGACTTCCTCGTCAAGCAGCGTACATAACTCGCGCCAGGCGGCTTCCAGCCCGGGGTCGTGCGGGGTCGGCCGCGTTGACTGCCGTTCGAGCGCGCGGCGGCGGCCAAGGCTGGTCCTGATTCCCAGGGCAACCCGATGAGCCACGCCATGAAGCCAGCTGGCCAGTGATCCGGCTTTCCGAATGGAGCGGGCCTTGCAAATCAAGATGAGAAAAGTCGCCTGGAATGCGTCATCGACCTCGGGCGACTTCCCCAGCAGGCGCCGGCACACGCCGCGAACCATCGGCCCGTGCCGCTCCACCAGCACCGCAAACGCCGCCTCATCGCGCTGCGCGAGAAAGCGATTCAGCAGCACCTGGTCGCTTGGCTCGGCGTCTGACAAATCGCCGGCCATGTGCCGGATATGCCGGACGAGCGTTTGTAAATGCCTGTCGGCCATTCACGAGTCCTCCAGATGCTCACAGTTCAGCTAGACTATAGTGTCACAAGACGAGCCGGGACTGCCAGATTCTTTTTGCTTTTGTAGGATAGGTTTTCAACCTGTCAGTGCGGGAGGTCATTCGTGTCGGACGGAAAATGGCTCAGGGCTTCTTGGATCACTGGCATCCTTGTCATGCTGCTGAGCGCCCCCATATCGGCTCAAACGAAACTGGACCCGCTCCAGTACAGCCTTGGCGATTTGGCTGTAAAAGGCCCTTGGATCTACAACGATTTGAATGCCGGCTTCGCCCAGGCCCGGAAAGCCGGCAAACCGCTCCTCGTCGTTTTCCGTTGCGTCCCCTGACTGCACTGCAAGAAGCTGGACGAGCAGGTTGCTCGTCGGGAGCCGCCGCTGCTGGCGAGGTTGCTCGATCAGTTCGTGTGCGTGCGCATCGTCCAGGCGAACGGCATGGACCTCTCTCTTTTCCAGTTTGACTACGACCAAACGTGGGCGGTCTTCTTCCTGAACGCGGACCGAACAATTTATGGACGCTACGGCTCGCGCTCCAACAAGGATGCCATGCAAGATGTGTCGATCGAAGGATTCCGGAAGGCGCTGGAGGGCGCCCTGGAATTGCACAAGGGTTACCCCGCCGACAAGGAATCGCTAGCAGGCAAGACCGGTCCCGCGCCGACATTCGCAGCTCCCGAACGCTATCCATCGCTCCGTGGTTTCAGCGCGACCGTGGCCCCGGGAGGCCCGCGCCATAACAACAAGTGCATTCATTGTCACCAGGTTCACGCCGCGGAAGTGAATTACCTGCGGGCCGCCAAACAGCCGATCCTTGACAAAGAACTGTGGTCGTATCCCATGCCCGACCAGCTAGGACTCAAGCTTGATTCCGCGGAGAGAGCAACCGTCAAAACGGTGACTGCAGGTTCGCCGGCCGACAAAGCCGGCTTTCGTGCCGGCGACAAAATCCTTCGGCTAGAAGGACAACCGATTATTTCCATTGCGGATGTGCAATGGGTTCTTCACCAGGCGAAAGAACCGGGTCAAGTAAGAGCCCTGATCGAACGGGCAAGTAAAGAGATGGAGCTCAACCTGGCGGTTGCGTCGGGGTGGAGGCGGCAGGGCGATTTTGCTTGGCGCGACTCGACCTGCGGCTGGGCTGTGGCCCGCTTCAACAGCGCGGATTTGTCTTTGGCTGACCGGAAGCGTTTGGGGCTGCCCGGTGATGCGCTAGCGCTAATGGTTGACTTCGTCGGCATCGAGATCAAGAACTCAGGCATCAACAAGAAGGACGTCATCGTCGGGGTGGACGGCCAACGTAACCGGCTGACGGAGAGCGAGTTCTTGGCCTACGTGGCGCGCAACAAAGCGCTGGGCGATGAACTCAGCGTGACAGTGCTGCGAGCAGGTAAGGAATTGAAGCTGAAGGTACCGGTGCACGACATCCGGTAAAAACGTCTTCGCTTGCTGCCGTTGTCCGTCCTCTCACCGAACAGTAAGCTACCGAGAGAAGCATGCGCCCGAAACGTGCGTCTGCCCGGGTCGCGCATGTTTCAAGCATAGGGAGCGACAAGTATGCCAGGCGATTTAACACCGGTATTTGATCTGAGCTGGTCCGAGAAATTGCAGTTAGTCGAAGACCTTTGGGACGATCTGGCCGCTACACCGGAAGCAATTCCTGTTCACGAATGGCAAAAGCAGGAACTCGAACGGCGCAGAGAAAACTATCAAAAGAATCCCGGTTCCGGAAGCTCATGGGAAGACGTCAAGAAAAGGATTCGCGCTCGCTATGGCCGCTGATATACAACAGATAGAAAATGCGGTACGGCGCCTTTCAGTCGAGGACTTGGCATTATTTCGCGCTTGGTTTGCCGACTTCGATGCCGATTTCTGGGATCAGCAATTGGAGCACGACGTAACGGCAGGCCGACTGGACAAGCTTGCAGATGAAGCGCTCGCGGAGTTGCGGGAACGACGATGCACGGATCTGTAAATCCTCGTCTCCTTTACAATCGCGCCAATCGTCCAGGCGGCCGTCCGGCCATGACGGCACACATCCCGCCGCGCTGCGCGACGTTCACGACTTGCTTTTGCGAAGCCCGCGCCAGCACCGCCAGCCCGTACTTGGTCGGCGCAAAACCCATCACCGTGTAAAACGGCTCGACGTGCACCTTGCCGTCCGGCCCGAGCACCGTGAACTCGCTTACCGGAATGCTGGCCAGTTGCTGGATCACCCAGCGATCCTTGTCATGCAGGGCATTCTCCACGGCCGTCTCCCATTCGCCGCGGGTCAGCTGGTGGCCGAGGACGATGCCCTGGCCCCCAAAGGAGCGGTTCGGCTTGAGCACTAGGCCTTCCTGTTCCCGGCGTACAAACTCGAGCAGGTCGCCTGCCTGGCCGTCGGGCAGAAGTGTCTTCCTATCGGAGAGAATGCGCGTCCAGAGGATGTGCCGCTGGAAGACCTGGCGTTCGTCGGTACTGAAATAGTGCTCGGTCAGGTCCGGATCGGTCAGGACTTCCCAGCAGCTTTTCTGGTCAAATTCCGCGGTGATTGAAGAGATCATGCGGTTCTGCTTGAAGAGCCGCCGCATCGGTTCGATGTCCTTGCCTAGCTTTTGCAGTTCCAGCAGATCGGCGACGGGATAATCGCGATAGGCAAGGTCCACGACCTGGCCATCATAGATCACTTCCTCTCCGGACAGGGCTAGCTCGGTGGGATCGGCGTGCACGACACGCAAGCCATGACGATCGCGGAAATAGCGCGCCAGCTCTTCTTGCTCGTCAGGTCCGCTGCCGGCGTACTTCGGCTCGACAAAACAGAGGTTGCGGGCTTGCCTGCCGATGGCCTCCAGGTGGTCCAGGACTTCTTGCATGAGCAGTTCGCGAATGTCCTGGCAGCGCTCCAGATGGAGTTGCGGATCGTGGGCCTGCAAGACGGGCACGACGACGTCGTAAATGATTTCCTCCGTGGTCGGCACGAGATGCAGTCCGCCGATGCCGCTCAGGTTCGGCTCCACGAACTTCAGCGTGGCCTTCCACATGGGGCTGATGAAATCGACCATCGCATCCAGGCGGCCAAAGACGGGATCATTCTCGCGCTGGGTGGGACACCTGCACTGCCAAAGAAGCTCTTCCTCCGCGGCCGGGATTTGCAGAACTTCACGCACGCGCGCATCTTCCTGGTAGAGGTCGGGAAAACGTTTGAGTGCATTGTGAATGGTCAGTGAAACGGAGTGGATGTAGGTCAGTTGGTCCGGCAGCACGGTGAGAGGGCAAGGCAGCACGCGAATCGTGTCCAGGGTTCCATCGCGGAGGTAGATGAGGTGACGGCGTGTTGACTCCTGGGCGATGCGCTCCATCATTTCAATGAGCGCCGCTTCGGGGATGCGGTAAAAGGCCTTGCGGACGCGGCTGGCCAGGCTCAGGCCGCTCAGTCCCAGTTCTTCGGCCGGCGTCAACATGAATGTGGCGATCCTCACGGGCGCCTTCGAGGTGGCTGTCAGCTGGTACTATGGCAGGTTTTGCCTACTCCGGCAACTGCCGAGTAATCCTGTTTAGAGCAGCCTTTCCCGGCCAATGAACGCGTAAGATGGTAGAGCAACACAGCCAGCAATGGCGCCCGTGACGAGGAATCATGCGAGCCCAGGCAGCCTATGACGAATTGATTCGACGAGCGCGCGAAAGCTCGCTTCTCGACTCCTGTGCGACGCTGCTGGCCTGGGATGAAGAAACCTACATGCCTCGCGCCGGCGCTGCCCATCGCGGCGAGCAGCAGGCGCTCCTGGCGGGCCTGCACCATGAGCGCGTTACCCATCCGCGGATCAGCGAATTGCTCGCGGAGTTGGAAGGTTCCGCACTCACTCAAGATCCCCTCTCGGCGGCTGCCGTCAACGTTCGTGAGCTACGCCGGAGCTACAACCGGCTGACCCGGCTGCCGCGGCGACTGGTCGAGGAATTAGCCCGTATTGCCTCGCTGGCGCAGCAGGAATGGGTAGTTGCACGCGAGAAGGCGACTTTCTCCCGGTTCCGGCCGTGGCTGGAGAAGATCATCGCGCTGAAGCGCCGCCAAGCCGAGGCCATCGGCTACGAGGACTGCCCTTATGACGCCTTGCTCGACGAGTACGAGCCGGATGCCAGAAGCCGGCAGCTCGCCGGCCTCTTTGAAGTGCTGCGCCGGGAGCTGGTGCCGCTGGTCGCCGCCATTACTTATGCCGGTCGCAAGCCGGATGTTGCCGTTCTGCATCGTGACTACCCGCTTGAACGCCAGCGCCAATTTGGTGAGCAGGTAGCCAGCGCCCTGGGGTTTGATTTTCAGGGCGGCCGGCTCGACCCGACGACGCATCCCTTCTTTGCGACCATCGGCCTCGGCGACTGCCGCATCACGACGCGCTACAGCGCCCATTGCTTCAACGACGGCTTCTTTGGCATCCTGCACGAGGTCGGCCACGGCCTGTACGAGCAGGGTCTCGACGCGGCGCACCACGGCACGCCCATGGGCGAGGCCGCGTCGCTGGGATTGCATGAGTCGCAATCGCGGCTGTGGGAAAACACCGTGGGACGCAGTCACGCCTTCTGGCAGCATTTCTTCCCGCGCGCCCGCCGGACGTTCGGACCGATTCTGGAGGATGTCGCACTGGACGAATTTCATTTCGCGGTCAATCACGTCGAGGCGTCCTTGAATCGCGTGCAGGCGGACGAGGTGACTTACAATCTGCACATCCTCGTGCGTTTTGAGCTGGAACGCGCGCTTCTCGATGGCGAGCTCAAGGCGGCGGACGTGCCCGATGCCTGGAACGAGAAGAGCCGCCACTACCTGGGCGTGACGCCGGAAAACGATGCCGAAGGCTGCTTGCAGGACGGTCATTGGGGAGCGGGGCTGGTCGGCTATTTTCCTACCTACACGCTGGGAAATGTTTATGCCGCGCAGTTGTACGCGCGGGCAGCAGAAGAACTTGGCGATCTGGACGAAGCCTTTGCCCGCGGAGAATTCGGGCCTTTTCTCGACTGGCTGCGGGTCAAGATCCATCGGCACGGCTCGCGCTATCGAGCCGCCGAGCTCATCAAACACGTGACCGGAGCGCTGCCCGATCCGCAACCGCTGGTGAAGATGCTTCAAACCAAGTACAAGAGGCTGTACAAGATTTAAGCTGTGGTTCAGAAACGACTGAAGTACTCGTCGGACCCCAGAATCTGGGCTGTCACCTGCTCGCGCGTGGCGCCCTGCTCGAGCTCGCTCGTAAAGTGAGCCAGTCCGTTGGCGTCCGCGTTGCGCTGCAACAGTTGCGTGTAAAGCACGGAGACCTCGAATTGTTCCGCTTGTGGGGTGGCCTGGATGCTGGCCGCGATCTTGTTGCGTGGGAAGCCCTGGGTCAGCAACATGCTCCAGCTTCGGGCGCTGGCCGCATCGAGGCCGTGGCCGAGCAGGTCGGTGGACAACGCCTGCAGCCAGCCGGCGTTATTGTTGCCGCCACGCCGGGCGAAATATTCGCTCGAACCAAGGATCTGCGCCTCGAGCTGATCCGCGCTATGGCCCGCGTCCAGGTACGCGGTCCAGTGCTGCAAGCCCGAAGGATCGAGCGCCCGGTTCAGCAGCCTGGCATAAAGCCCGGCGATTATTTTTCCCTTATATTCATCGTTCTGCTCGATCTGTTGGACCACTTCCGTGCGGCTGATGCCGTTATTCAGTTGCGTCGTCCAGGTCAGCAAACCGGAGTGATCCGCGGGCCGGCCGAGCAAGGTCTGGTACAGGTTTTCCACAAAGTGTTGGTTGGCCGCTGCGCTGGGGACGCAACGATCTTCCAGCGTTTCCAGGCCAGGCCGGCTGCCGGCAAGGGGATATGCCTGCGGTTGGCGATTTCGATACGCCCGCCCAAGACGGAGAATCAGGCTGCGCATGGCTGGCTCCCTGGAAACATGGTTTGGGAGGTTTCCTCTTTTGAAAGATCGGCCAGTGGAGTGCCGGCAAGGAGTGAATGCGGCGCTTTTGCTGAGAAGCGGAGTGTGACCTGAACGGCTATGCAAGGTGGGGAAAATGGCAATAACAAACCCGGCTTCTTCAAGAAACCGGGCTTCGGGCTATCGTTCGGGGCTCAAATATTGGAGCGCAGGTTCACGCCGCTCTGACTGCCGCCGGTTCGCAGAGTCGGCGCTCCGAGCCCGAACGCGCTCAGGTGAGACGTGTCCTGGAATTCCACGGCAATAATGTGGCTCGCATCAATGACCGTCAGGGATTGTTTGACGATCTCTTCGTTCGGGCCCTGGCGAATTTTCTGCTGCTGAATGGTCAGCAGGGCGCTGCCCTCGAGCAGGAAGCAAACCGCATCGGCGAGGATGCGTCCGCTCACCAGGCGCGGCGCATAGGATTTGGTTGCGCTGGAGCCAATGCTGTCCGCGCCGATGGCACAGACATTGGCGTCGGCGTCGACAATGACGGTGCAGGGGCCATGCCAGCGCTGTTCGTGCCCGAAAAGTTTGCTGAGTAATTTTGCATCCATCTGCATTCTCCTCTCAACCGAAGCGATACGCAGGCGAGGACTTATGGGTAAGCAGGCAACATACGCCGGGCACCCGGGGGGCGGCCTGCAACCCGAATAGTTCCCTGGTGGCGATCCACGAAGAAAGTGTGGATAGGACCTTGACCCATCCAAGTCTAGTACAGGAAACGCTCGTTGGCTAACCAGCCTGTTGAAAAAGAGTAACAAGAATCTGCCATGTTTCGGAGGCCCGGCAAAAATCCTGTCCCCTTTTTCAACCGGCTGCTAATTTGCCGGACGAAAGTGTTGCCGGACGTGCCCGGTCACCGCACAATAGCGGAGGTCCAACCGCAAGTAGCATCGCTACGAGGATTATTTCATGGCGTTTACTAAAGTGGCCACGATCGAAGAATTGCCAGCCGGCACGGCAAAGGCCGTGGTCATCAACGGACGGAAGCTGGCGCTCTTCAATCTAGGCGGTAATATCTATGCGATCGAGGACACCTGCCCGCACCGCGGCGCGCCGCTGTCGGAGGGCGAATGCGACGGAACGACAGTCATCTGCCCGTGGCACGGCGCGAGCTTTGACCTGACTAGCGGCGCCGTCCTCAGCCCGCCGGCGAGCAGCGGCGTAATGGCGTTCAAGGTGCAGCTAGTCGGCAATGAAGTGCAGATCGACCTGCCTTGAGTCTCTAAGGCATGTGCTGGTGTCCAGGTCAGCAAGCGGTTTACTTCTTGGGCAGCAAGGTTACGCCCGGGCTGTTCGGCTGCTCCAGGTTCAAACTCTTGACCTTGCCGTCGGCCAGTTCAAATTGCACGAAGATATCCGCCGGCGCGCCGTCCACGCGAAAGCGCGTCTCCTTGATCGGCACCAGCGTGGCGACCGGCTGCCCGGGCAGAACGGCTTTCAATTTGCCGTCGATCATCTCCAGGCTGATTTCCAGCGGCGGGTTCTTGAGCTCGTATTTGCCGGCAAACTTGCGCAGCTCCTCTTCCTTCATGACGATGGCCGGCGTCAAGGCGGCGTCGGCCGCGCGTTTCAACACCAGCTCGCTGCCCAGTCCGGTGGTCTTGAGCTGCTCCACCTTGCCGCGGGCGTCGAGGGCAAAGCTCATCATCATTTTCGGCAGCGAGCGCTCGCGCGGCGTGGCCCGAAACGTGTCGTAATGCCAGTGCTCCAGGTCCGCCGTGATCGGTCCCAGACGGGCCAGCAACCTGTCCTTGTTCAGGACAATCTTGAGTTCGCCAAAGACATCGTCCTTGTATGTGCCCGCGTAGCGGTCCAGGGGCAGCGACGGCCTTGTGTCCTTGACGCGCTCGTCCTCCTGTTTCTTCAACGCTTTTTTGGACAACTCCTCGATTCCCTTCATGGTTTTCGACAGCTCCGCGCTCCAGTCGCGCGGCGGGACTTGCAGGTAAGCGTCGAAAATGCGGTACACCAGGGCCTGGGGCAACTGATTGCCGTTGAGATTCGTGAGGATGACCAGCCCGACCTTCTCCTCCGGCAGCAGGGCGACCATGGCGCTCATGCCGTCGATGTTGCCGCCATGCTGGATGAGTTTGCGGCCGCGATAGTCCTGCAGGAACCAGCCAAGCCCATAGCACATGAAATGAGCGTTCGGGTTCAGCTTGGCGGTTATGCCTTCCAGGGGCACGATGGTCTGCGGCGCGTGCATCTGCTGCATGACCCCGGAGCTGAGCAGACGCTTTTTCTCGTACATGCCTTCGCCCAGTTGCAAGCGCACCCACTGCGCCATGTCGCGCACATTCGAGTTGATGGAGCCGGCGGGGCCGATGTTATCGATATTCCGCCAGGGGATCACCTGCACCCTGTCCTCGATCTTCTGATGCGGCGCGGCCACGTCCGGGGCTGCCACGAGCGGCCGGGTGCTGGTCAGGCTGCCGGTCATGTTGAGCGGCTTGAAGATTTTCTCCTGCACGAACTCATCCCAACTGGTCTTGGCGACCGCCGGGATGACCTGTCCCGCGGCCAGGTACATGACGTTCTGATAGCCGAACTTGCTGCGGAAACTGGAGCCGGGCTTGATGTAGCGCAGCCGGCGCAGGATCTCCTCGCGGTTGTTGCTGGAGCCGTACCAGACCAGCTCATTGCGCTCCAGTCCGCTGCGGTGGCTGAGCAGGTCGCGAATGGTGATCTCGTGGCTGACATAAGGATCGTAAAGTTGCAAGCTGGGCAGGTACTTGGCGGCCGGGTCGTCCCACTTGATCTTGCCTTCGTCCACGAGCATGCCCAGCGCTGCTGCCGTGAACGCCTTGCTGGCCGAGCCGATGGCAAAAAGCGTATCCTGATCGACGGGCGTGGTCTCGCCAAGCTTGCGCACGCCGTAGCCTTTGCTGAGCACGATCTTGTCGTCCTTGACGATCGCCAGGGCCAGTCCCGGAACATCCCATTCCTTGATGGCTTTATTGATGTATTCGTCGAGGCCCTGGAGCGGGTCGGCGCCGGCATGTGCGGCGCCGGTCAGCAGGAACAGAAACAGAAAGGGACCAGGCGCCAGCGCCAGTCGTCGGTACATGAGAGACCTCCGGATGAATCCAAGCGAATGGAGATTTGCCCTGCCCTGGTCATTGGGTTAGGACTTGGCGGACTTCTTCGCGGGCGCAGCCGGCTTGCTCTGCGCAGGAGCGGCGCTGGCTGTTTCAGTCTTGCTCGCCAGGCGTATTGCCTCGCGGCGACGTCTTTTCAAGCGCGCGGCAAACTTTACGCCGGATCGGTTATAACCCACGTCATTTCTCCTGACTTATTTTTATAGTGCAACCGAAATACGAATACCGCACGCCTATTCTACAAGCCAGCTGGTGAAAGTTAATTCTTGCTCGCCGGACTCGCCATCACATCGAGCACCGTAGGGTGTTGCGGCGGTCGTTCGCGGGGCAAAAAGTAGCCGTCCACGAGCGTGGCTTTTTGGCAATATTCGTCCGTTTCGGACAGCAAGGCGTGCAGTTGCCGCAAGCGATAGTGCGGCACCATCGGAAAGAGGTGATGCGGCAGATGATAGTCCATGCCCCAGGGGAAGACGGCGAAACGGATCAGCCGGCCGACATGGAAAATACGCGTGTTGCTGAAGCGCCCCTGGTCGGCGTTGCCGTGCTGCACGATCTGGCGCAGCAGCATGAAGAAGCCGAACGTCGTTCCCAGCGGCGTCAGCCAAAGGACAATGTAGTAAAGGCCCCACGGCTTGCCCGTCCAGTGGCTCAGCCAGGCCAGGGCGGTGAAAAGTAGCGTGAAGTAGGTCATGCGCATCATCGTCAGCCAGCGCATCGGCACGTCCGGTTTGATGGTGGCCTCCGAATACATCTGCCCCGGGATGAGCGCGTAGAAGAGCAGAATCGCGGTCAGCATGGCTGCCGGGATGAGGCCAAGCAACAGCGGTTTCTCCCAGATAACACAGGCCGTGAGCAGTCCCGCCAGGGAGGCCAAATAGCCGAGACCAACAGGAATCAAGAGCCGTGACACGGGTCGCTTGACGGCATAGGGACCGGTCTTGCTACCCATGGCGGCGAACCTGGCTCGGCTGCGGACATAGCGCACCAGGCTGGGCAGCCAGAGAACCGGCTTGAGAACGCACTCCCACAGGAAGCGCAGCTTGGGCATCGGAAAACGGTAGCGGTGGCCGCTGACCGTCATCTGCATGACATCCGGGTCGCGCTCCGGATCGTTGGGAAACTGATGGTGAGCCAGATGTTGCAAGCGATAGTGATGCGTCGTGCTCCACACCGCGAACATGGCGAACCAATCAGATGCGATCTCATTGAGCAGGCGGTTGCGGAAGAGCATGTAGTGGCTGGCTTCGTGCCCAATGTTCGTCAGCCGATGCTGCCCGGCGCCGATCAGGACAATCGCCAGCAAGGTGACGGGAATATTCCAGGCCCAGCCCAGCTCCCACACCTGCCGGTAAGAGTGGAATGCGACGGCTAAGCCAATCACCGTAGCGAGGAAGAGGTATTCGCGGGCGATGTAAAGCCAGTTGTGAAGGTTGTCCAGTTTACGGAGTGAGTTGACGTGGCGCAGCAGTTCGCGATCATTCAGCTGGCGTTGGGGGGTCAAGGTTGCGTCGGGCATGTCTGGCCTAAATAGAAAGTGCGCGGGCCGTGTTTCCTATTTTGCCCAAATTCGCGATCTTATACCAGACGATTTCGTGGGCTTTGTGCCTTAGTAGGCATCTTTCTTCTTCGTCACTTCGCTGCTCTTTCGTTACTCTTGTGGCGTAAAGCTTTGCCTGCGAGCGAATTGTTGTAGTCGCCTTCCGCGATGGTGAGCGTCCCGTTGACGAACAGGTAGCGCACGCCCGCCGCATACTGATGCGGCTTTTCGAAAGTGGCCTTGTCGCGAAATGTTCGCGGATCGAAGACTACCACATCGGCGTAGTATCCGGGCTTGAGATAGCCGCGTTTGGGCAGCTTCAGAATATCCGCGGGCAAACCGCTGGCACTGCGAATTGCTTGCTCCAGAGTTAGGATCTGGTCTTCGATCGCGTAGCGGCCGATCTTGCGCGCGAAGCAACCGTAACTGCGCGGATGCGGCATCGAAACACTGCGCGGGTCCTGAGATGTGCCGTCACTGGCGGTGGCGACGAAGGGCTGTTTCATGATCAGGCGAACATCTTCCTCCTTCATGCTGAAATCGACAATCTGGGCGCCGCCGTGGAGGATGATTTCCAGCACCACGTCCAGTACGCTGGCTTTCTTCTGCGCCGCGATGGCCTCCAGGGTCATGCCTTGCCAGCGCGGTTGGGCCGCATAGCGCGCGATGCGGATGGCCGAGCCGGCGTTCAGATCGTTGATGCGTTCCTGGATTGCTTGCCGAATGCGTGGCCCCTGCTCGGCATCATTGAGCCGCGCGAGGAAGTCCATTTCGCCGCCTTCGCGAAATTGCGGCGGCACCAGCTCGGCCGTCAACTGGGTGCTGCTAGCCCGATAGGGATATTGATCCGCGGTCACGACTTGCCCCTCGCTCCGCGCCTGATTGATGAGGGCGATTTCCTCGGCAGACTTTCCCCATGTCTTGGGGCCAAAGGCCTTCAGGTGCGAGATGTGCGCCGGTAACCCTGCCTCGCGACCGATGGTAATCGCTTCATCGATGGAGGCAAGCACGCCGGTTCCCTCGTCGCGAATGTGGCTGGCATAGAAGCCGCCGTGTTTGGCCGCCACGCGAGCCAGGGCAATGAGTTCTTCTTTCTGAGCATAGGTGCCCGGATTGTAATAAAGTCCCGTCGAGAGGCCCCAGGCGCCATCTTTCATTCCCTTGTCCACGAGCGCTTCCATGCGTTTCAACTCGGCCGGCGTAGGCATGCGGTTGGCATTGCCCATGACCTTGGCGCGCAGGGCATTGTGGGGCACCTGATGGATAACGTTGGTGCCGATCCGGCCCTTGTCCAGACTCCTGTAGAAACCGGCCACATCAAGCGGGCCCGAGCCGCAGTTGCCGGTGACCACGGTTGTGACGCCCTGCATGAGATAGCACAGGTTAGCTCGGCCGGCCGGCTGCGAGATGGCTGGGCTACCCGAATCGCAGTGCGTGTGCAGATCGACAAAGCCCGGCGCCACGATCAGGCCTTTGCCGTCCAGCACGCGCGGCTTGCCGCCCGTCGTGAACTTGCCGATGGCGACAATGTGCTCGCCCTTGATGGCGAGGTCGCCGATTTGCCCTGGATTGCCAGTGCCGTCGTGGAGCATGGCCCCCTGGATGACATAGTCAGCGTCAACGGCTGCATCCGCGGCAGGCAATAGACAAAGAAGTGAAAGCACGGCTGCAGGAAACATGGATGAGTTCTCCGATGGTAGCATGCGTCTCGGATGACCAGAATACCACACGCGTATTGGCAATGCGGTTTTTTTCTTCAACGTTGGGTGATCGCAAAACCGCAGACTGGCGGCGCACGTCCGTGGCCTCGTCGTTCGTTCAGGATCATTCGTCATTGGTCATTCGCGGAACGCGAATGACCAATGACGAATGACTAATGACCAATTCGGCTAGGATTGGGCCGCTGGAACCCGGCTTGCCGGGTCTTGCCGATAGTAGCCGCGCAGCAGTTCGTACAGCCGCGGATGCCAGCGCCGCATCTGGGCCGGCCAGTTGAAGAAGCACTCGGTCGCCACGGCGAAGAACTCGCCTTCGTTCCTGGCGCCGTACTTATCGAGCAGCGTTGCCTCGCCCCTCTTTGAGGCGGCGACAAGCCGGTCAAATTCCCCGGTCATCACTCTTTGCCACTTCTTGCGCTGCTTTTCACTTTTTAGAAAGGGCGTCCCGTCCACGCCGCCGTCGAGCATGTCAAGTTGGTGGGCGAACTCATGAAAGATGACGTTGCTCCCGCCAAGCGGATCACGTCCCTCTTCAAGCACGTCTTCCCAGGACAGAATCACAGGCCCGCGATAAACCGCTTGTCCGCTGGTCGCCTGGCCGCCGTCAAAAATCACCTCCGTACCCTCGAACCGGCTCGGAATCAGAAAGCGGCTCGGATAGACGAGAATGGAGGACACCCGCGCGTAATAGTCGCCCGGCTCCAGGTTCAGGACCAGCAGGCACGCCTGGGCGGCGATGGTGACTTTCATCTCATCGGTGATTGCCAGGCCGCCGCAGCCTTCCCAGCGCTTCTCGGCAATGAAAATGCGCAGATCGTCGCGCAGCTTGGCCTTCTCGGCTTCGGACAGGTACGCATAGTGCGCAACGTTCTTCTGCAAATACGGGAGCCAAGACTCCGGGAACGGCTCGGAGAGAAGCTTGGATCGGCGTTGGCGTTTGAGCCAGGAAAGGAGCATACGTCTCTAGAAGGCCTCGATAATGTGCTCGCCGCCATGTGCGGGATTGCCGATCAGGCAGCGGGCTTGAGGATCGACGACAAAGTCCAGTCGCTCCAGCGGTATCTGTCCGATCAGCACGGGTACGCTATCGGGAACTTCCATCACATCGAGCGGGCAGACGCGGCCTTGGATCGTGAGCCGCACGGCATCATAGACATCGGCTTCGCCCATTCCCAGGCTGCTGTTTACACGCCGCCTGCCTGTTTTTGTGAGTCCCAATTGGCGGATCAGCCGAGTTGGCAAGGCGAGCATGGTCGCACCTGTATCGGCCAAGGCATCGGCGACTGCAACGCGGCGAACTTGATCGGGGGGAATTAGTCCTCGCTTTACGGCCCAGAGATCTTCCAAGTTCTCTAGGGTCGCTTCCGTTAGCACCCGTCCCATTTCTGCGGTCTCCATGTTCGCCTAACTCCTTCATGTTCCCTTATTCCTGAGTCGCGCCGAAAAAGGAATGGTCGGTGAATATCATTTTACCTGAAGTCGCGGGAAGTGAAGCGCCTTTAAACCTATGCGCCTCGGAATGGCTCAGACAGGCCGACTTCTGGAACTCCGCACGAAGTACTTCCCCATTTCGCCAATTCGATATAACCCCACCTCCCACAAGGACTTTAAATGGCCGAAGATTTCCCTTGGTCTCGTTCCATCTTGATTCCGAGGGCCGGAACAGTATAGTTGTGGTTGGTTGTGGGT
Organism: Gemmataceae bacterium; assembly: GCA_035939715.1. Classification (GTDB taxonomy): domain Bacteria; phylum Planctomycetota; class Planctomycetia; order Gemmatales; family Gemmataceae; genus DASZFN01. The sequence goes on from DASZFN010000482.1 coordinate 15,984, forward strand.
GAAAGTGGGCGAGAGTGGGAAACCGGACTTCTCGCTGCCCCTGTAGCGAGCGAACCAAGCCATGCTGCTGACCGGAACCCACCCGCGCACGCTCGACGACAAGAAACGCCTCGGCATGCCTCGGAAGTTACGGGAGCAGCTGGGCGAGCCCAATACCTTGTTCGTCTCGCCCGGGCCGGATCAATGCCTGTGGCTGTTTACCCAGGCCGAGCTGGAGCAGCTGTCGGCAAAGCTCGATCAGGCGCCGGCGGCGGATGCCGAGGCGCGCGTGTTTAGCCGGCTCTACTACGCCCAGACCGAAGCGGTGGACCTGGACCGCAGCGGCCGGATCCTGATTCCCGATCGCCTGGCCCAGTTTGCCGCGCTGCAGCGTGAGGTGATCCTGATCGGCGTTCGCAACCATGTGGAACTGTGGGACGCCCAGCGCTGGCAGCAGTATTTGACCCAGAATGCGCCGCGTTTCGACGCCGTCGCCGAGGGCGCGTTCTCGAAGTAGCTGTCACCGACGGAGGGGCTGAACAACAAGCAGGCCGGTGTGAGCAGACGCCGGCCGGCTGCGGAAAACCGCGCTGTGTCTCCCCCAAAAAAGGCGCGGTTGTCCGGCAGCCCGTTCGTCATTCTCCCCCACGGTCTCCTTGTCGTTCCCGCGGCAAGGAGACTTGTGGTTTTCCCGTAGGTTCAGGATTCCGATCCTGGCCGATCCGGGTCAGGAGCGGAATCCTGACCTCCGATACGCAATTCGTAGGGCAGGTTTTTAACCTGCCTAATACGGATGGCAGGTTAAAAACCTGCCCTACGAACGACGAAACGGAACAGAGGAAGAGCCCCCAGCGCGACCCAGTCCAAACACCGCAAGTGCCCCATGAGCGGCCAGGCAGAGCGAAGCGATCCGCGCCACCAGCCCGTGCTGCCGGCCGAGGTCCTGCACTTCCTCGAACCTTCGTCAGGTCAGACCATTGTCGACGCCACCGTCGGCGCGGGCGGCCATGCCCGGCTGATTGCCGAACGCCTGGGTCCTTTGGGCCGGCTGATCGGTCTGGATCAAGACATGAGCATGCTACAACTGGCGCAGCCGCGGCTGGTGGACTTGCCCGTGACGCTCGTGCAGGCCAATTTCGATCAGCTGCCGCTGGTGTTGGAGGAACGCGGCATCAACGCGGTTAACGGCGTGGTTGCCGACCTGGGTGTTTGCTCGGACCAGATCGACTGTGCCGAACGTGGCTTCAGCTTCCAGCAAGAGGGCCCACTCGACATGCGTCTCGATCCAAGCCAAGGAGAGCCGGCCAGCGCCCTGGTGAAACGGCTAAGCGAACGAACGCTGGCCGACCTGTTCTGGAACTACGGCGAGGAGCGTTACAGCCGGCGGATCGCGGGCAAGATCGTGGAGACGCGCCGGCGCACGCCGCTCGAGACGACAGGCCAGCTCGCCGAGCTGGTACGCAGTTGCGTGCCCCGGCCGCGCGGCCAACGGCACCCCATCGACCCCGCAACTCGTGTATTCCAGGCCCTGCGGATCGCGGTGAACGATGAACTGGGAGCACTCGAACGCTTTCTGGTGGCATTGCCCCGGTGCTTGAAGCCGGGCGGCAAGGCGGTGATCATCAGCTTTCATTCGCTGGAAGACCGGCGCGTGAAACAAGCCTTCCGCGACCGTGCAGTCTGGAAGGTGCTGACGCCCAAGCCGGTTCAGGCCGGCGACGAGGAGTTGCGCAATAACCCGCGGGCCCGCAGCGCCAAGCTGCGTGCCGCGTGCCTGCTGGAGACAAGGAGAGACCAATGATGACGCGTGAAACAAAGGCCGGGCTGGTGGTGTCCTGTTCTTTCCTCTGCCTCGTCGGCGTGGTGCTGGTAAGCAAGCTCCGCGAGGCCAGCCATCCCGATGCCGCCGCCGAAACCGCGCTCGCCGAGGTGCCGGCTGAGCCCCGGCCCGTTCCCGAGGGTCAGACCGAGTCGTCCCCGCCGCCAAAGATTGTCCAGAACAATGCCGCGTCACCGAAAAGCGACAAGTATCAATCCGAAGGCAAGATCAGGCCGGCGGCTTTCAAAGGTGAAGACGGCGCCAGCGCTCTACCTGGAGCAAAAACCAGCCCTTCTCCATTAGTCGCGAAGACCGACGCGCCGCTCCCCCCCAAGAACACGGTTCCTGCAACGGAGCAGAAACAGAACACGGGGGCGGCCATCGAGGATATCTTTCCAACGACGGACAGCGACAAGGACAAAGCGAACGGCGTCCATCCCGCGCCATCTGCTGCCCCATCGATCATGATCGCCGAACCGTCCACGAAGAGTGACAAAGCGACCATCCTCAACTGGGTGCCCGATCGGGAAAAAAAGAAGGCCACCTCGCTTCAGGGCATGGGTTTACGGCCGGCCGCCAGCGCCGATGCCGCCACGCTGGCGGGCCAAACCCAACCGGCCGCTCCCGCGGATGCCGCGCCGAACAGCATTGCCGCCAATGGGAAAACTCCTGTGGAATTGCCGCCGTTGCCGGCGATAAAAGCAAAGCCGGAGACAAGCCCTGACGCGCTCAAGAACTCCAGGCTTCAGATTAAAGGTATTGCCGCGGTCGCGCCTGTACCGGTTCCGACAGCAGCCATCGGGGCTGCGGGAGCAGGAGCGCTGGCTTTGCCCGGGATTGGTCATGATGCGACCGTCCCTGGTTTGAACACCGAACCGAAAAGCAAAGAGGCTACAGGCGGCTCCGTCGTGCAGCAAGGAATTGGCGGCGCCGGCAAGAGCGGCAAGGACACAACCGCAGTCGCTCCGGCTCCTGGACAGGGGAATGGCATCCGCGGCGGCCTAGTCGGCATTCAGCCGTTGCCGAGCGGCTCGGCACAGGAACAGACGGGCACGCAACCCGGTGTTGCGCCAGGCCGGCCCGCCCTCGCCACGCAACCGGACAATAGCGGGCAGGACAAAGCGGCGGGGCAGCCGGTGCGCCTGGACCAACCGGTGATGGGCCCGGCGAATCAGATCGTCAAGGAACCTTCCTCGCCTGCAAACGCCCAAAGCGTCAACGAAGACTCTTCCCGAGGCACGCGTGCACCGTTGGGAACGCCCCTCCCCGCGGTGAGCCCGATTGTCGCGCCCGCCTTGCCGCCCAGCGCAGCCTCCAGCGCTAGTCCGCAAGTGGAGAGCTACGATGAGGACACCTATACGTGCAAGGCGAATGATACCTTCCGCTCCATCAGTCAGGCCGTCTACCGGACGGATGCTTACGATCAGGCGCTGTTGCTCTTCAATCGCAATCACCCGCTGGCCAACGAGGCGATCAAACAGAATCCGCCGCTGTTGCAGGCCGGCCAACCCATCTACATTCCGCCGCTACAGATCTTGCGCAAGTACTATGCGGCATCCATTCCCGATAACAATAACCTCACAGGTGTGCGCAATCCGGCTTCCAATGAGACCCCTAGCGCAACGCAGCCGCTAACGTTGATGCCGCCTGCCAGCGGGGCAGTGACCGCCACAGGCGCGGCGCCGGCCACAGGCACGGCGACGACCACAGCCTCGACACGAACCTATCGGGTCGGCGGCACCGGCGAGATGATCCGCGACATCGCGCGGCGCACGCTCGGCAATGGCGATCGCTGGACGGAAATCTATCATCTCAACCGCAGTTATGATCCGATGTATGCCGTGCCTGCCGGCACCGAGTTGCGCCTACCCGCCGATGCCCGTGTGGACACGCAATAGCCTTGCCGGTCGCTGAGAGTCCCGTAGGGACGACAGTCGATAGTACCAGGGGTGTCAACCCCTGGTACGTCCGCGTGGAATTGAATTAGCCCTGGAAGGGCGGCAGTGACAGCCTGATGTCGCTCACTGCCGCCCTTCCAGGGCTCGCTGCTGGTTGCGGCCGCCGGCTCCAGGGGTTCGCACCCCTGGCTATCAACTGTCGCCGCTCCGCGGCTGGGATCACCGCTCGCTCCGCGCTTGACCAATCAACTATCGCGTTCCCCATCCGAGGCAAATGCTCTTTCAAAAACCTGCCCGGCTCGTTATACGCCTCCTCGATCTGACGGCGCCCAACGCCTTGCCGCCCATGAGCTAATGCAACCGGACGACATGCTCTTGACAGGTTTTGGGCGATTGCTTATGTGGCTGCCTTCTTACAAATGACAGACGAACGAATCGAGCCGGGCCTCCCGGCCCCGCGTCTCTGACGGCGGCCGCCGGCCAGTGTTGCTCGTGCGTTATAGCCGAGCTCTGCTGCGTGCTGGATTTTGCGGGAAAGCCAGCACTACCCGCCCTCCTGGGTAGAGGCGTCAACCTCGCTGGACCAAGTG
>DASZFN010000483.1:0-7325 GCA_035939715.1 Gemmataceae bacterium
GACGGGGGGCCGGCCGCCCGTCATGCGTTCGGCGGTGATGGTGTGCGTTTACTGCGGCGGCCTGCTGCTGCGCCGGCAAACCATGCTGGCAAACTCCTTCGCCCTGGCCTGGCTCATGGTGGCAGCCCTCAATCCCACCGACCTTTTCAATGCGGGCTGCCAGCTCTCGTTCCTGTCGGTCGCCGTGCTGTACTGGGGTACGAGCCGTTGGTTCGCGACGCGCCCGGATCCACTCGAGCAATTGGTAGAGGAAAGCCGCCCGCTCTGGCAGCGCTTGCTGCGCCGGGGCTTGCGTTTCGTTCTGATCAGCTATGCCGTGACCTTGGCGATCTGGCTGGCGCTGGCGCCGCTCGTGGCCGCGCGCTATCACCTGATATCCCTGGCCGGCATCCTGATCGGTCCGCCGCTGGTTCTTTTGACGTCGATCGCCCTCGTCACCGGGTTTCTGACTTTGCTGGCCGCGGCTGTGTGCAGTCCGCTGGCGCCGTTGTTCGCCTGGCCGAGCCGGTGGTGCCTGGCCGGTTGCGATGCCCTGGTCAATGCCAGTTTGCATCTGCCGGGAAGCCATACGTATCTTGGCGATATCCCCGATTGGTGGCTCTGGATCTTCTATCCGCTATTGTTGTTTGCCTTGACCATGAGAGCCGCGCCGGGCCGGGGGCGCTGGCTGGCCCTGGGCGGCGCCGGCTGGCTGGGAGTTGGGTTGCTCCTCGGCGCCGCCCGCTTGCCTGCGGATGAGCTACGCTGCACCTTTCTCGCCGTGGGACATGGCGGCTGCACGGTGATCGAGACGCCGGATGGCCGAACCCTGCTCTACGATGCAGGCTCGCTGGCCGGGCCGGATGTGACCAGGCGGCAGATCGCGCCCTTCCTTTGGCGACGAGGCATTCGGCGCATCGACGAGATCTTCCTGTCGCATGCCGACCTGGACCACTTCAACGGCTTGCCAGCCTTGATGGATCGCTTCGCCATCGGCCAGATCTCCTGCACGCCGACGTTCGCGGACAAGACCTCGCCCGGCGTGCGCGTGACCCTGGCCGCCATCGAGGGACGGAAGGTTCCGGTCCGGATCGTCCGCGCGGGTGATCGCCTGGCAGCCGGCGCCCTCGACATGGAGATTCTGCATCCTCCCGCGGCCGGCCCCGAAGGCAACGAGAACGCGCGCAGCCTCGTTCTCCTCCTGCGTCACGCCGGACATTCGTTGCTGTTGACGGGCGATCTCGAGGGAGCGGGATTGGCGCGCCTGCTTGCCATGCCGCCGCCTGGGCGGCTGGATATCTTCATGGCGCCGCATCACGGCAGCCGGCTGGTCAACAGACCGGATTTGGCAGCCTGGGCGCAAGCGAAACTCGTCGTCTCTTGCGAAGGTCCGCCGCGCGGCAGAATTCGCCCGGCGGAGCCTTATACTGCCCGCGGCGCCCTGTTCCTGGGCACCTGGCCGCACGGTGCGATTACCATTCGGAGCAACGCTACCGGTTTGGTCGCTGAGACCTTTCAGAGCGGGCAGTGCCTTGTTATCGAGCGTGGCTCCGCACGGCGATGAAACTCCCGCGGTCATAGTAAGATTTGCTCTTTGCCAGGTATAATTTAGTTGTTCCACAAGCCGGCTGGACGGTCGCTGTTCGGAAAACCGGGGGCGCTCTTAGAGCGATGCCTCGGCGGACCGGACAGAGGAAAGTCCGGGCTCCACAGGACGCGGTGGTGGGTAACGCCCACCGTCCGATTCCGCAAGGCATAAGCCGCGCGGAAGAAGGACCGGGAAAGTGCAACAGAAAGAATACCGCCTTGCCAGAGGTCGGAAGTCAGAGATCAGAGGTCAGAGATCAGAAGTCAGAGGTCAGCGGAAGTATTAACGGGCTTCTGACCTCTGACTTCTGACCTCTGACCTCTGGCAAGGTAAGGGTGAAAAGGTGCGGTAAGAGCGCACCAGCAGCCTGGTGACAGGCTGGCTTGGCAAACCCCACTGGGAGCAAGGCCAAATAAGGGAGCAGGGCTGGTCCGGCCCGCTATGACTCTCGGGTAGGCCGCTCGATCTGCTGGGCAACCGGCAGGCTAGATAAATGACCGTCACCGGGCCGCAAGGCGCGGAGACAGAACCCGGCTTACAGGCCGGCTTGTGGATTTTTTCTGCATCTCATTCTTGATCGGATAGGCGGGCACTGAACCTGGCCAGTGACTTGAGGGCCTCCGTCTTATCGGACTGCCCCAACTTGGCGCGGTGGATGGTTTCGCGCAGACGCTCGAGGTTCGCGTCGTAAAGCGCGCGGTTGACGGCGTAAGGGTGGCCATCCTTGCCGCCATGGGCGAAGCTGTACGCGGCGGGATCGCGCCGGCTGGCAGGCGCCTGGTAAATCACTTCGGCGATCAAGCTCAGACTCCGCAAGGCTTGCGGTCCGATGCCCGGTTCTCCAAGCAAGCGCTCGAAGTCTGCCGCCTGCCTTTCGCAGGTCTTGATAAGCACCTTTTTCAGCGCCGCAGGGTTCAGGTCCGCCGTCGTGATCGTGTGCCGCGAGGGGAGCTGAAACGTGTCGGCGGCGGGTGGTGCGGGCGGCAAGCGGCCGTCAAAGAGCGGCAGATGATAACCGCGCAGCAGCGGTTGAATCTCGCGTAGCGCGCGCTCCGGATGCTCGCGTGAGAGGCAAGCAACCGCCTGGCGGTGCTTTTCGGTCTCGCCTGCCACCAGGTTGAGGCTGGTGTTGCGCCGGTCGCATGCTACCGCCGCGTGGGGATCCGAGACAAAGCTGGGCATCTGCTCGGAAAGCCAGTGATAGCGGCGGGCATAGCGCAGGGTGGCGTTCATCCCCTGCTGGACCACGCACCAGGCATCTTGTCCCGGCACAAAGAAGAACGAGTGGTGATAGAGCTGGTAGCCGTCCTGGACCGCTGAGTTGTCCACCTTGGCGGCGAGGCGGCTGGCATAGACAAGCTTGTCGCCCTGGTTGCCGGTGCGGTCGCAGGCCTGGCGAATGTCGAGCGGCGTGCGCCGGCTGGTCGCTCCCTTGCCGCCGCACACGATGATGCCCATGTCGGCCCCGTACCGCTTCATAGCTTCCTTGAGCGCGCCGCAAACCGTGGTGGTCACGCCGCTCGAATGCCAGTCGAAGGCGAGCACGCAGCCAAACGCTTGAAACCAGAACGGATCGCTCAGCCGCCGCAACAGCTCGACAGGTCCGGCATCGCGCACGATCAGCGTGCTGATCGCCCCCGCCATTTCAACCATGCGGCGAAACAGCCAGGACGGGGCGCTGCCGGTGTGCAACGGCAAACTCGCGGTCCTGCGTCCGTTCATTGATTACCTTGTTTAGGGTCATTCGTCATTGGTCATTCGCGAATGACCAATGACGAATGACTAATGACCTAACTCCCCAAAACCGTAGCCCTGTTGACTTCTGTCTTTGCACCCGCTAAACGTAGGTTATCTCCCCGCCAGAGGAAGCTCAGCCTCAAAGCTCTCACCGTTTTTCTCGCCAGAGGAGCACAATCGTGAACCAGTCTATGCCACAGAACACCGTGTCTGGGTCTTCGCGCCGCGACTTCCTGAGGGCCTCGGCGGCAGTTGGCGCCGGGCTGGCTGCGGGGTGGAGCAGTGTCGCCAACGTGCATGCCGCCGGCAACGACGTGATCCGCGTGGGTCTCATCGGCTGTGGCAGTCAGCGCGGCGGGCGCGGCCGCGGCGCGGCCGAGCAGTGTGTTAGTGCGGGGCCGAACGTCAAGCTCGTAGCCATGGGCGATTTGTTCAAGGATCACCTCGATTATACGCGGAACTATTTGCAGAAGCTGGGGCCCGATAAGATCGACGTTCCGGAAGACCGCTGCTTTGTCGGTTTCGACGCCTATAAGCAGGTGCTGCAAGCGGGCGTTGACCTGGTGATCCTCGCGTCGCCGCCCGGATTTCGACCGCTGCATTTGAAGGCGGCCGTGGAAGCTGGCAAGCATGTTTTTGCCGAGAAGCCCGTGGCCGTCGATGCGCCCGGCGTGCGCAGCGTCATGGAAACCGTGGCGGAAGCGAAGAAGAAGAATCTGGCGCTGGTTTCGGGACTCTGCTGGCGCTACCACCCGGCGATGCAGGAGACGTTCAAGCGAATCCATGACGGCATGATCGGCGACATTGTCACGCTGCAGTGCACCTACAATGCCGGAGGGCTCTGGCACATCCCGCGCAAGCCCGAATACAGCGACATGGAATGGCAGTGCCGGAACTGGCTTTATTTCACCTGGTTGTCCGGCGACCACATCGTTGAACAGCACATCCACAGCCTCGACAAGATGGGCTGGGCCATGAAGGATGTCTATCCCGTGCGCGCCACGGGGACGGGGGGACGCCAGGTGCGCACCGGCCCGGAATTTGGCCATATCTTCGATCATCATAGCGTCGTCTTCGAGCACGCCAACGGCGTGAAAATCTTTAGCACTTGCCGGCAGCAGAATGGCACGGCCAAGGGGGTCTTCGACAATATCTGGGGCACCAGGGGCATGTGCTTCATCGACGCTGACAAGGCCAGGACTCTCATCAAAGTCGGCAACCAGGTTGTCTGGCGTTCCGAGGACGCTCCCGGCGACATGTACCAGAATGAGCACAACGAGCTGATCGCCAGCATCCGCGCCGGCAAGCCGATCAACAACGGCGATTACATGACCAAGAGCACGCTCATGGCCATCATCGGCCGCATGGCGACTTACACGGGGCAAATGATTGCCTGGGAGAAGGCGCTGCACTCCACGGAAGACCTCAGTCCGCCGAAGTACGAATTCGGCGCACTGCCTGTCGAGGATGTGGCGATGCCTGGGATTACGAAATTCATTTGATGGTCATGCGGCATTCCTGGCTATGAGACATCTTTCCTTACCGCCAACCAGCCGGTAAGCCCGGAGTGTATCTGCGGCGCATTGTTCCCACGTGAATGGCGCTGCGGCTTGAGCCACGTCTTTTCGCAACGCTTTCCACCAGGCGTTGTCCTCCACCAGGCGGATCATCGCGGTGCGCCAACCGTCGCCATCTTCCGCGTGCACGAGGTGGGCCCTGGCGCCGGCCGTCTCGACGACCGCGCCCGCCGTGGAAGCGACAACGGCGCCGCCGCATGCCATCATTTCGATAGGCGGTAGGCCGAATCCTTCGTAAAGCGTGGGATAGAGCAAGGCCCGCGCGCCGTTATAGATCGCCGGCAAGTGCTCCTCGGCGATGTAGCCAGAATGGATCACTCCCCGATGGCGGGCCTCGTTGTGTAAATACTCGGCAAGCTCGCCGGCGTTCCAGCCCCAACCGCCGACTAACAGCAGTGGCCATTCGCCACGCACATTAGCCGGCAACGCGCAATACGCCTGAAGCAGCATCAACACATTTTTGCGCGGCTCCAGGGTGCCCAGGTACAAGAGATACCGAGGAGGCAGTCCTAGCTTTCTCAGGGTCGAGGCTGTTTGGCTTGGATCCATTGGGCCGAGGCCGGTGCGAATTCCCATGTAAGTTCGCGTGACACGCTCCGGGGCGATGCCTAAGTGGCGAATGATCTCATGCCGGCCAAACTCGGAGATGGCAAAGAAATGCTGACAGCGTTTCACGGCTCGGTGAAAATGGCGCTCGAAATAGGCCACGCGGTCCGCAGGATGCCATTCCGGATGAAGGATGACGGACAGATCATGGATCGTCGCGACGGTGGGTCGATCACAGGGCAAGGGAATGAAGTTGGGTTCGTGATACAAATCGTAAGTGCGTGCCGCGCACACCATGCGGAAGTGCTGGACCATGACCACGCGGCCGATTTGCCGCAGACAGCCTACGGCCTGTTGGCGAATGCCGGCCGAAGCTTGACGGGAAACCCCGGCCGAAGGCCGGCCGCAGCCTTCCAGGCGCGGTCGCAGGCGCGTGCCAACTTCTCGGGCGCGGCGAATCCAGCCGTTGGGAAAACTTTCGATTTGATCGTCGCCGGCCTGTTGGCGCAGGCCGCGAAGCAGCTCGACCGTGTAATGACCAATGCCCGTCTTCACGCCTAGTGACGCAAGTTGATTGACAACCACGCGCATACGCGGCGGCCCCTCTCTGTTTCGGTAAGAACCCGAAGGCGCGCCGGTTCCGGCCGGCACGGCTGTTTCCGTAGGACGGATTGGCAATCCGTCCTACAGGTGCGCGATATCCACAGGCAAAGGGGCGGACCCTCACGGCAAGGTGCAGAAAAGAAATGCGAAAGCGGGATCAGGCTGGAATTCCGCGGCGGGCATTGCCGCGGGGAACAGCCAAGCCTGGCCAAGCGTGACGACCTCCTCGTGATGCGCTAACGGCAGACAGGCGCGGCCCTGAAGCGGTATCACCAGCTGGAGTTTCCCTTCGCCGCCGCATGCAAATGGTTTCGTCTCGCGCCGATATTCCAGGTGAAAATAACTACAGCGGACGAGTGACTGACGGAAGTTTTGTGGCATGCGTTTCAACGTGTCGGTGTCGAAACCATTGGTCCGAATGGGTTCAACCGGTCCTCGCTGCCAATCGATGCAAGCCAGGGCCTCCTCGATGTGCAGCTTGCGCGAGTTGCCCTGGGTATCGCGGCGGCTCCAATCGAACAGGCGGAAGGTGGCGTCGCTGGTTTGCTGCACCTCCGCCAGGAGCACGCCGCCGCCCACGGCATGAACGGTGCCCGCTGGTAGGAAGACGCAATCGCCGGGATGCGGCTCAAAATGATGCAAGCAATCGGCGACCGATTGCGTGGCGAGCGCCTCGCGCAGCCGAGGCTCATCGATGCCCGGCAGCAAGCCGGCGTAAATGCGGCTTCCCGGCGCGGCCTCGAGCACGAACCAGGCTTCGGTCTTACTTCCCTCGCCCGGCCAAAGACGCCGCACAGATTCTTCGTCCGGATGCACCTGCACGGACAGCCAATCACAGGCGTCGAGAAACTTCACCAGCCAGGGAAAGACGGCATGCTGGCTGGCCGCTGCGCCCAGGAGCACGGCACACTCCTGTTCCATGAGCTGGCGCAGTGTGCGGCCGGCCCATGGACCCGTGGCGACCTCGCTATGATGCAGGGCATGATCGCTGATTTCCCAGGACTCGCCGTACGGCTCCTTCCCGGGCAGCGGCTTGCCCAGGACATCGCCCAGGCGGCGACCGCCCCAGACCATCGGGCGCAGGTAAGGCAGAAAGCGAAGCGGGGATGGCATGGCGTGCTGATTCTTGCTCTTCAATTCTCGCGCCTTCCCTTTAGGGGCAACTACCTTCACCTGCTGTTCCTTTCTTACCAGGGTATCAGGAAGTTCATGGTTAGAAGTTGTAGTCCTCACGCTCCGCGTGAGGCTTTCCTCACGCGGAGCGTGAGGACTACGATGACATCATGCCGCCTGGT
>DASZFN010000484.1:0-12441 GCA_035939715.1 Gemmataceae bacterium
CTCGCGGCCATCCTGTGCGGCAGCCTGTCGTACGACACGGTATGGGAAAAATCCGACATCGACCTGGCGTTCGTCACCATCGACGACAGGAAGGTCGAGTCGGCGCATGCGGCCATCTACGCGAACGGCGTCAACGTGCACGCGTTCCTCATGCCGCGGGCCGAGTTTCGCAAGACGGTGGAAGGCGCCCTCCGCAACTCGATCATGCATTCACTGCTGGCGAAAGGGCGGCTGCTGTACACGCACGATGAGTCGATCGCCGACCTCTTTGCCCGGCTGCAAGGCATCGGCGCACGCGATACGCAGCTCCAGCTCCTGAGCGCGGCCACGAGCGCACTGCCGGCCCTCTACAAGGCGCACAAATGGCTCGTCACACGCGGCGACCTCGATTACACTGCGCTCTGGATCCTTCATGCCGCGAGCCCGCTGGCGAAGGTTGAAGTCATTAGCCGCGGGCTGCTGGCCGACCGGGAGGTGATCCCGCAGGCGCTCAAGCTGAACCCGGCTTTCTTCAAAACCGTGTACGCCGACTTGCTCAATACGAAAAAGACGCCGAAGAACGTCAAGGCTGCCCTGGCTGCCATCGACGGCTACATCGCGCAGCGGGCCACGAAGCTGTTTGCGCCGGTGATCGACTATCTGTGCGAGGCGCGGGAAACGCGATCCTGCACCGAGATCGAAAGCCACTTCGAGCGGAACTTCGGTGTCAGCGGGGTGACCACGGCGTGCGAATACCTTGCCGACCAGGGGCTCATCGGCAAAGCCTCGACCGCGGTCCGGCTCACGAAGAAGAGCAATGTCTCTGTGCAGGAGCTGGCGTTTTTCTATCTGGGGGATCCATGATCCAGCCCGAGGCACTCAAGAAAAATGAGCTGCTCCTGTGGAGCACCGGCACGGGCACGGATGTCTGGGGGCTTTTCTGCTCCTGCGTTGCCGGCGACCTCGCCGCCGTGAAGCGGCTTTTGACGAAAGATCCGGCGCTCGTGCACGCTCAGTACGCCTATCGCACGCCGCTCTATTTCGCCGTGCGCGAAAATCGCCTGGAAATCGCGGCCTTGCTGCTCGACTGCGGCGTCGATCCGTTTGGTCTCGCTGTGAATGACAGCCTGCTGCAGATCGCCCGCGATCGCGGCTACGCCGAGATGGAGAAGCTGCTCCAGGCCAAATACGCCAGCCTGCATAACGCTTCGCCCAAAGGCGAAGCCCTTGCCGCTGCAATTCGAGCACGTGATCTGGCCAGGGTGAAGAGCTTGCTCGATGCGGCGCCGGAGTTGATTCACGCCGGCGATGAGCGCGGCAATCAGCCGATCCACTGGGCGGCCATGACGCGCCAGCTTGACATGATCGACGTCCTGCTGGCGCGCGGCGCGGACATCAACGCGCGGCGGCCGGATGGCGCGCGGCCGATTCAGCTCAGCAACGGCGATTACCATTTTCGCGGCTGGCGCGATGTGCCGCAGGACTGGCAGACAACTCCCGCACAGGTGCTCGCGCACCTGCGCGAGCACGGCGCGTATGTCGATATATGCACGGCGGCCAGCATCGGCGATCTGCAGCGCGTGCAAGCGCTGCTCGATCAAGACCCTGCCCTGGCCAACCGTCTTTCAGCATACGTCGCTTATTACATCGGTTCCGGGGCGCCGCTGAAGAATGCGGCCGCTCGGGGGCACATCGAGATCGTGAAGCTGTTGCTGGAGCGCGGCGCCGACCCGAACCTGCGCGAAGAGGGCCTCGCGCCCCACGGCCAGGCGCTCTACGCAGCGGTCGCCAACGGACATTACGAGATTGCCAAGCTGCTGCTTGAGAGAGGTGCTTATCCGAATCCCGAGGTCGAAAGCTCGGCGGATGCTTTGAGCAGGGCCATCTCGAACTCCAACAAGGAGATGATCGATTTGCTCTGTTCGTACGGCGCTTCTCGTGCCGTGCACCTCCTTGCCTATGATGGTGATGTACGGACGGCGGCGGCCGTCTTCGCGGCCAACCCGGCGCTGGCCGACGAACCGGAGGCGCTCGCGAATGCCGCCGGGAATGGACAGGAGGCATTCGTGCGCCTGATGCTCCGCTACCAACCCGGCCTGCCCAAACGCCTGACGTTTCCGTCATGGCTGCTCGCTGCCAAGACGCGCGAATTGAACGAACTGCTGTTCGAGCACGGCATGAATCCGAGCCAGCCTGACTGGCTCGGCATCACGCCGCTGCACCAGTTCGCCAGAAAGGGCGACGTGGACAGGGCCACACTCTTTATCGGCCACGGCGCCGATCTGCATGCGCGCGATGACGACATCTGCTCGACACCGTTGGGATGGGCAGCCAAATTCGGCCAGGCCGCAATGGTTGACTTGCTGCTTCAGAACCATGCCAAACCGAATCTGCCCGATGATCCGCCGTGGGCCACGCCGCTCGCCTGGGCGTCCCGCGGCGGCCACAAAGAGATTGCGGAGCTCCTGAGACAACACGGCGCCAGGTGATTTGCGAATGACCAAGAAGCGTTCCTCAACCGGGACCACTGCGCCCCGGACCGTCGCGCGCACGACGATCGCTGTGCAGGGCGCGCGTGTGCACAACCTCAAGAATGTGTCGCTGGAAATCCCGCGCGACAGGCTGATCGTCGTCACGGGCTTGTCGGGCTCGGGGAAGTCGAGCCTGGCGTTCGACACCATCTACGCCGAGGGGCAGCGGCGCTACATGGAATCGCTGTCGACGTACGCGAAGCGCTTCGTCGCTCACGTGGCCAAACCCGACGTGGACTTCGTGTTCGGGCTGTCGCCGGTGATCTCGATCGAGCAGAAGACGATCGCCAACAACCCGCGCTCGACGGTCGGCACCATGACGGACATCGCCAGTTATTTGAACCTTCTCTTCGCGACCATCGGCCAGCCGCACTGCCCTCGCACGGGCGAGCCGACGCCCAGCCGGACCGCGAGCCAGATCCTCGAGGCGGTCCTGGCGTTGCCGGAGGGCACGGAGATCGAGCTGCGGGCGCCGGTGTTCAAGGTGTACGGCGAGGAGCTGGACTTCGTCTTCACCGAGGTGCGCAAGAAGGGTTGCCGGCGGCTGATCGTGGACGGTAAAGCGCTGGACATCTCCGAGCAGGTCGAGCTCGATGCGTCGAAGGTGCGCGACATGGACGCCGTCGTGGATCGGCTCGTGGTCGGCCCGAAGCACGAGAAGGGCATCAAGGCGGCCATTGCCAGCACGCTGCTGGTAGGCGACGGGCTGATGCAGATCCACGTCGTCAAAGGCGCGGGCAAGGCGGAGGCCGAGCGCTTCTACCAGGGGCTGTGCAGTAGGGCGCACCACTTCGTTTACGGCGGGATCGAGCCCGAGTTCTTCATGTTTAACGACCCCGAGAGTGCCTGCCGGACATGCGGCGGCCTGGGGGTGCACAAGCTCACGCATCCGGAGCTGCTGATCCCGGACCCGCGGCGCAGCATCCGCGGCGGCTGCTTCGTGCGCGAGGCGTACAAGTATAACCCGGACACGTGGGACGGTATCATCATGTACAGCCTGGCCCAGGCACTGAAGTTCTCGCTGGACACGCCATGGAAAGAATTGTCCGAGTCCGCGCGCAACAAGATTCTCTGTGGCATCGACCCGAGGAAAATAGCGATCGCGTCGCCGCCCGAGGCAAAGGTCAAGCGCGACGACCGGGAAGGCAAGGAGGTCGGTTTTCACGGGATCGCGCGGCGGATCGAACGGCATTACCGCCGCTACCGGCAACGAGGCGAAGCGAGCTCCGGAATGGAGGCGTGGCTCGATAAGGTGATGGTCGAGCACACCTGCCCCGACTGCAACGGCGCACGGGTCCGGGCCACGCGACTGCTGTTCACGGTTGCGGACAAGACCCTTCACGACATTGGCCAACTCCACTTCGACGAGCTGCACACATTCCTCGGCGCGCTCAAGCTGACCGGCCGCGGCGCCGATGCGGGCCGGCAGATTGTGTCCGAGATTCGGCGGCGGCTGGAGTTGCTCCTAGGCATCGGCCTCGACTATCTGAATTTCAACCGCCGCTCGGGCACGCTCTCGGGCGGCGAGTCGCAGCGCATCCGCCTGTCCACGCAGATCGGCTCAGGCTTGATGGGGATGCTCTACGTGCTCGACGAGCCGAGCATCGGCCTGCACCCGAAGGACAATGTGAAGATGATCGCGACGCTGGAGAGCCTGCGCGACATCGGCAACACGGTGATTGTCGTCGAGCATGACGAGGATACGATTCGCGCCGCCGACCACCTCGTGGAAATGGGTCCCGGTCCCGGCGTCCACGGCGGCAACGTGGTCGTGCAAGGGACGCTCGACGACGTGCTCCGGTGCAAGGCATCCCCCACAGGACAGTTCCTCTCGGGCAAGCGCTCGATCGCCACACCGGCGCAGCGACGAACAGGCAACGGCAAGGCGCTGACGGTGCGCGGGGCGCGGGAGAACAACCTCAAAGGCGTGGATGTGGTGCTCCCGCTGGGCAAGCTCGTGGCGATCACCGGCGCTTCCGGCTCGGGCAAGAGCACGCTGGTCAACGAAATCCTTTACAAGGCGCTGTGGAAGCGGCTCGTGGATACGCGCACGCTGCCGGGAGCGCACGACGGGCTGGACGGCGCCGAACACATCCACAAAGTGGTCAACATCGACCAGTCGCCGATTGGGCGGAACAGCCGGTCGAACCCCGCGACGTACGTCGGCTTTTACGACACGATCCGCGACATGTTCACGCAGTCTCCTCTCGCTGTGGAGCGCGGCTACAAGGCAGGGCGCTTCAGCTTCAACGTCAAGGGCGGTCGCTGCGAGGAGTGCCAGGGGGAGGGCACGATCACCACGCAGCTCTACTTCATGCCTGACGTCGAGGTGACCTGCGGCGCGTGCAAGGGCGCACGCTTCAATAGCGACACGCTCGAGGTGACGGTTCGAGGCAAGACCATCGACGACATCCTGAACATGCCGGTCGAGGAAGGCGTCGCCTTCTTCGCCGCCGAACCCGTGGTGGGCAAGAAGATTGAGGTGCTGAACGACCTGGGCCTGGGCTATCTGACCCTCGGCCAATCGGCGACCACGCTCTCCGGGGGCGAGGCGCAGCGGCTCAAGCTGGGCGCGGAACTGAGCAAGCTGCAGCGCTCGAAGCACACCCTCTATATTCTTGACGAGCCGACAACGGGGCTGCACCTGGCGGACGTGCAGCGGCTCCTGGAATGTTTGAACCGGCTTGTGGATGCGGGGCATACGGTGCTGGTGATCGAACACCACCTGGACGTGATCAAGACCGCCGACCACGTGATCGATCTCGGGCCGGAGGGCGGCCACGCGGGCGGCGAGGTGGTGGCGACGGGGACGCCCGAAGACATCGCCGCCTGCAAGGCGTCGCACACAGGGCGGTTCCTGAAGGCGCGCTTGCGGGCGTAGTCAAGGGCGTTTTCATAGCTATCTCGAACGACACAAGGGACGACCGGCACAATCTGCTTACGAATCGGAGGTGTTCCATGTTGAGTCTGCTGACACGATTCATGCATTTCGCCCGTGGTAGGGACCGAACCTCTCCGCTGCCTCAAGCGCCTGTCGAAAAAGAAAGGGAACGCCGTTCGATAGGACGGGCGAGATTGACAGCGGAGTTTCGGCAACGCGCAGGCGACCGCCGAGAAGGCCCGGCCTTTTGCTGGAGGCAGGGAACTAGGCCTGCTCAACCAGCTATTAAGCCCTGCTCGCGTTCATACACCAGGATGTAGGTGATAATGGATGTGCTTGGCGGCTTCAACCTGCCGCTCGCGGAATGATAGCGGGACTCCAGGTCCTGAAGTTCCTTGCGGCCGGCCGGTGTGGCGAGCAGGGATTGGAGTTCCTTCTCTCGGTCGTGAAGGGCTTTCTTGGGGGACATAGATCATCCTCGCACATGACTTGGGCGGGAAGGGGAACACCCTTCCCAGCACGTGGCTGGGAAGGGCGTCTGAGCTTTCCGAATAGGTTCGTCGCGTTGGCCGCGACGGCTTCCGCCTTAACGACGGCTGCCCGCAACTCGGTCGCCGCGCTCCTGGCGCGGGCGTGCTTCATTGACAGTCAGGGTTCGACCGTTGACCTCGTGCCCGTTGAGAGCGGTGATCGCGGCTTGCGCCTGATCGTTATTGTCCATCTCGACAAAGCCAAAGCCTTTCGAGCGGCCGGTATCCCGATCCATGATGACCTGGGCCGACTGCACCGCACCGTGCGGCACAAACAGATTCTGCAGATCGCTGTCGGTCACCTCATAGGACAGGTTGCCGACATACAACTTATTGGCCACGCTGGGCCTCCTTCAAAAAAATCACGCGAGACAAGCCAGACCCACAGCGGGCCGGTACTGTCGCATGAAAAAGCTTTCATGAACTGACTGTGAACTCGGACAAAAGAAAGGCAAGTGGGAGGGACAACCGCAAGGTCATCACGGCCAGAGATGCGCTTCATGGCCCAAGGACAACCATACTATAACACGACCCGCTTCAATTAACAACCTTTTTTCTTATGGCCCGCCGGAGAATCGAAAAAAGGCGCCTGGAACTCCAAGCTCGCAGTTCCAGGCGCCTTTTTCGGATTACCCATGGCAACGGCCGCTAGTCAGGCTGGTCAAAGGTCTTGGCGTCGAGCTTGTCCACGGTCTTGAAATCGGTAATTTCCTGTTCCATGAACTTCTCGCCGTCGCGTTTGGTCTCGAGCTTGGTGGCCTTCTTGATGCCGCCCATGTCCTTGTAATCGGCGTAGGTGTTTTCCTGAGTGAACTCCTCACCCATGAAGCCGATCACCTTGGCCACGAGCTTGATCGGCAAGCCGGATTCCTTGTCGAAGTAGATTTTGCAATCCTTGCCGTCCGGCCCGGTGACCTTGAGGACCGCCGCGGCCTTGTCGCCGACCTTCTCCTCGCCGGCCACTTCCACCTTGAAATTCGGGTCCCGTAAGGGAGCCAGCGTGATTGGCGCCGTCAGGAGGTAGAGGGTCCTTTTTTCATTGGCGATGCCGTCCTTCTCCAGTTCCATGTTGTTGTCGGCGAATTTTCGCCAGGCCTTATCGCCGTTCAGGACCGTGACGCCCTTGACTTTGTTGCCGCCGAAATCGCCCTCGAACTGTCCGCGATAGCGATCGAGCCCCTGGGCGGCGCCTTCCAGGGTGAAATCGCTTTCATTGCCCATGATGTTGATCTTGCCCTTGGCCTTCCAGGTGAAGTTTTTGGCGGCGTTCAGTTTTTCCTCGCCGCCAAGGGCCTGTGCCGCCTTGTCGATAATGGCCTTGGCCTTTTCGTCCGCGGCCCTGGCCGGGCCGACAAGGCCGTACATTAGAACTGCCAGACACAATGCGCCGCCGAATCGAAACATGGGATCGCCTCGCCTTGTGAGAAGAGAAATGAAGGACGCGGACTGTCCGCGTTCCCATCATCAGAGTACGTGGCGCGAGGTACTGAGGCTAGTGGCCACGCTGTCGTTTTCGATGGTTGGCCGCGGCCCGGCCGACTATAACGATCTAAATGGAACCAAGCGTGGCCACCGCAAATGTCCCGGCAAAAGACCCGCATCTGCCGCCCATGCACCGGGTAGGCGACGTACTCGCGCCCAGGGAGCCTCAGAACAAGGCTTCCGCCGGGCTCGAAGAAGGAACGCTGGCCGATCTGGCCGTGAAGCTGGCGTACACCGTGGCCAATTTCACTCCCGAATGGATGGCTCAGCAGCTTCACCTGTCCGTGCCGCTCGTGAGCGAACTGCTGGAGCAGTTGGGCATGGATCAGCTCGTCGAGGAGCTGTGGAATACCGGGCGATCCAGTCATCGCTACCGGATCACGCCACGCGGTCGCGAACAGGCGACGCGGTTGCTGGAGGTTTGCGGCTACATTGGCCCGGCGCCGGTGCGCCTTGAGGCTTACGCGGCAATGCTGCGCTGGCAATTTGCGAACACGCCGAAAGTGCTGCCGGAGCACGTCGCCGCTGCCCTCTCGGGCCTGGTGCTGACGCCCGAAGCGGAGCAACTGGCCGGCCTGGCGGCCTCGTCGGGACGGAGCCTGTTCGTCTTCGGACCGCCGGGCAACGGCAAAAGCAGCCTTGGCCGGCAGATTTGCTCGGCCCTGCGCGGTGACTACTGGATTCCTCATGCCATCAGCGTGGGCAACAACGTGGTCCGGCTCTTCGATGAGCAAAGCCACCAGCGCGCCGACTTTGCCGGCGAGCCGGGAAGCGTCGATCAACGCTGGGTACGCATCCGCCGCCCGCTCATCGTGGTCGGGGGCGAATTAACGCTGCAATTACTCGATTTGATCTACAGTCCCACGCTGCGCTATTACGAGGCGCCGCCGCATCTCAAGGCCAACGGGGGCGTGTTCCTCGTGGATGATTTCGGCCGCGAGCGCGTATCACCCGAGCAGCTGCTCAACCGTTTTATTACGCCCATGGAACACCGGGTCGACTATTTCACGCTGTACACCGGTCAAAAGATCCAGGTGCCGCTGCGGCACGTGCTCATCATCGCCACCAACCTGAGTCCGGATCTCGTCACCGACCCCGCCTTTCTGCGCCGCATGGGCTATCGGCTTTATCTCGGAGCGCCCACTGCGGAACAATATGCCCGGATATTCCAGAGCTATGCCCAGCGCCGGGGAGCCAGCGTCGCTCCCGAGGTGATAAACCGCCTGCTGGAGCGCTACCGCGCACAGAACCGGGAGATGCGTTGTTGTGAGCCGCGCGATCTGATCGAGCGCGCCCGCGATATTTGCCGCTTTCAAGGCCGGCCCCTGGAACTGACCCCCGAGGTGCTCGACCTGGCCTGGATCGGCTATTTTGGCAATCAGTGAGCTGCAATTAATCAAGAATGACCCAACTTGCAGTCTTTCGCATCTTGGTGCTACCATGACGCGGGAGACAAATGATGCCAAACCAAATTGATCTCGGGCAAACTTTGGAACTTCGCGACGCTTCCGGTTCCACGCTGGGTTACTTTCTTTCCGCCCAGGAGCGCAAAGAATGGGAGCGCACTTGTCAAGAATTGCGGCAGGAATGTCACCGCCTGCAGGCAGAATTGGCGAAGCTGAAGGGCGAGCGCGACCAGTACTTGAAGTCCCTGTATTCGTTAACCCGGAAACCGGTCTCTTTCGATGCGGAAGAACTGGCGAGCATGGAGAAGAACTACATCCGGGTAGACGAGCTCACTAACGAGCTTGAACTGGAAGTCCCATAATGAGCAAGCGGCCACTCACAGAGCGACGACAGGGCGGTCAAGCCGAGCCGAATGGAATTGCGCGGCCTGACCAGGCCGATGAAAAAGAATTCCAGGCCTTGGCCGATCAGTGGCGGAGAGAGACCGCCCACTTCTCGTATCTTCCGCAGAAGTATCACCACGCCGCGTATCAAAAGATTCTTGCCATGGGCACACGTGCCGTACCGCTCATTCTCCGGAGGCTGAAGGAGGAGGGGGGCTGGTGGTTTGAGGCGCTGGCTGCAATTACTCTGGAAGATCCCGCAAGGGATGCCGCGGGCTACGAGGGCGGCAAAGACGCCTGGTTGCGCTGGGGAAAAGAGAGAGGTTTCATTGATTAGATGAACGGACCATCTCTCCTGGAAAGTCTTTTTCCAAACCTAGCGAATCATTTCTATCGAATCACGAGCAAATCAGAGGAGCACTACAATTGTATTGCGCATGCGGCTGGCAGAAACGACCTTTGGTGGCAGCCAACGTCGCAGCCGACAAAGACTACCTACTGGCCTGATGGGATTCCAAAGGAATGGACGCTCGAAGCCCTAATTGCTCTTTACGAGAGCCTCGAGTATGCCCCGTGCGACGGTGCTGAGTTGGAGCCAGGATTTGAGAAAATTGCCCTCTTCCTCGATTCAAGCCGGGCGCCGACGCATGCGGCCAGACAGCTGCCGACCGGAGCATGGACCAGCAAACTCGGCGAGTTGGAAGACATTGAGCATGAGACGCTGAGCGCCCTGGAGGGGGAAGCGTACGGCGTCGCCGTGAGGTTCATGAAGCGTCCGCGACGCCTAGAGTGATTCCGGCTCAACAAGACGGCTTCCCGCCGCTCTCGCAAAGATTAATCAATAACGAACTAACATTAACCAAGCGATTCCAAGGGTCAGGGTGAGCAAGGTGAGCGGAATGCCAACCTTGCAATACTCCCAAAAAGAAACCGTCACTCCCTCGCGCTGGGCGTTCTCCACGACAATCAGGTTCGCCACGGAGCCCAGCACCGTAAGGTTGCCGGCAAAGGTGCTCGACATGGCCAGCGCCAGCCAGGCGGTCTCCCGGCTTGCCTGCGGGACGCCTTGCACGACCGGCTCCAGGAGAAGGACAGCAGGCACATTGCTGACCAGGTTGGACAGGCCGGCCGACACCAGGCTCAGAAGATCCACTGGGTGACGCAACAACCAGCCATAGCCAGCGATGCCCCATGGCGCGATGACGTGGAGCTGAAACGCGTGCACGACAATGAACAGCCCGGCGAACATGACGAGCAGGCTCCAGTCGATCTGGTTGTAGATCTTCTTCGGTTTGATCTTTCCAAGCAGCAGCACGGCGGCGGCCCCCAGGGCGATCAGCTCCAGCGGCAAGCCGGTGAAGAACAGCACCACCGCGGCGAGCGTGACTGCCACGCTCTTGTATTCGAGCCAGCGATGAGTCTGGCTGTGGGCCGCTTCCTGGCCCGTGGAGCGATCTTCTCCTGTAGTATGCGCGACGCCTGTGGCATGTTCGTGCCCGCGCGATTCTTGCGGAGCTGCCAGGCTGCGTCGATAGACAACCGCGACCACGATGAAGTTCAGGACCAGACCCAGCGCAGCGACAGGGAGCAGACGAACGGCGAAGCGCAGGTACGGGATGCCCGAGTGCGAGCCGATGTAGATATTCTGTGGGTTGCCGGTGATCGTTCCGGTCGAGCCGATGTTCGCCGCCGTGGCCAGGGCAATCAGGTGCGGAACCGGATCGAAGCGCAGACGGCGGGCCAGGTACAAAACCAGAGGCGTCAGGGTCAGGCAGACGATATCGTTGATCAGGAACGCGGAGAGCACGCCGGACAGGACAATCGTCGCCGCCAGCAAGCCCAAGGGCGTACGAATGCGTTTGAGTGCCCTGGTCGTGATGCGCTGAAAGAAACCGGACAGCCGCAGGAAGCCGATCACGATCATCATGCCGAACAGCAGCGCCAGCGTCTTGTAGTCGATGGATTCCGGGCTGATGGCTTGCTCGAAGCTCACCATGCCGGTGCACAACATCAAGACCGCGCCGACCAGGGCGATGCCGGCCCGATCCATGTGCAGCCCCGGCACCTTGCCCAGGGCCAGACCGAGGTAAGTCAACGCAAACAAGAAGGATGTCAACCACAGGGCTGTCGTGCCGTTCAAGAGTTGCTCCTCCGATGGACTCTGGTGTCGGCAAGACGAAAACAAATTGATTTTACGATTCACAGCGGGTCGCGCAGATTCTGGAGTGCGCACCACAGAATCATTGCAAGTCCGAGGAACAAGCCGACGCCAAGGGGAACAAGAAACGCCGCCTTGCGCCCGATTGGCGCCCCGGTGACCTTCGCAATCGCCATCCCGGCGAACGCACATGCAATGCTGAACGCCACGGTACCAAACGCCCAAACCGTGTCTGAAGTCGCGACAAAAAAGCAGGAAATGGCACCGAGCCAAGCGCCAGCCGTCCCCGCCAATAGGCAGGGAATGTAGTAAAGGGCTTTCATACAGCCGAAAACCTCCCCGGCTTAGTCGGACTCATCGGACTTCTCAGGATTCTGGCAAATGTAGTCCAAGGCGTTAACCGCCCCGTGCTGCGTCAAGATTGCTTCCGCGTCGCGGTGGAGTCTTAGTTCCCAGAATGTCAGGGGTACACTCGCGAGCCATCTAATCGGCCAGTTCCACCGTGTCCAGCCTTGCAGGTTCGCAGTAAATATCACAAGGCAACCGGTCCCATCAGAATCGGGACTGTGCTCGGGGATGACACGCATCTCAAAGCTGGCGCAGCCACGTTTACAGACGAAGGTGTGGTCCTCCGGGAAGTCGGATTTCAAAGCAACCAGTTCCATGCCTTGATGCCGAAGAATTGTAACGACAGAATCGACGGATTGATTCGGCAGCCACAACCTGATTGGAGCCGTCATAGTTGCGTCCCAGTGCTTTGGCTTGCAGGATACGGCATCCGGCCACAGGCGGTCATACACCCTCGGTCCCGCCAACAACCCGCACACTCAGGCCGCAAGCTGTCGCCATCAGCCTCACCCATGCGGCGCGGGCGCGGCCGGCCACCGAGTGACCTGGTCGCCGTTCCCACCGTTGTTGGCAACATTGTCGCCTGGGTCGTCCCGCTCAAGCAGGTCTAAGGGAACCGTGGAATGCACAAGCCGGCGCAAACATAAGAAATGACAAGAGAGTTCTTGCGTCCCGTCGCTAGATAGTGGCAACACCAGGAGGACCGGGCGACCTGCAATGGCTTCCCCACAAAAACAGCACT
>DASZFN010000485.1:0-4163 GCA_035939715.1 Gemmataceae bacterium
CAGTCGGTGGCGTATCAGGCGCCAAAGCATCTCGCCCTCAATGAGTTCGTCCGACGGTACGAGCTAATATGGCCGATGCTACTCCGCGTAGCAAGATGCCTCCTGGATAAAGTCGCTCTCGACTTGGCGGCGGTGATCTTCCTGATGAACAATGGCTTCGTCACCGGGACTGTGCTTCCGATCGACGGCGGGGGCGGACTGGTTTGACAACCATCTCCTCGGAGCGGCCAGGACGCATGTCGAGGGCGGCCACTTCTTCCGGGCGGCCGATACGCCCGACCGGCAGCCTGGCCCCGCGCGCGAGGATCGCTTCACGTTGGGCGCCGATGGTGGATCTCGCATCCACCACGGAATATTTCACTAAGGGCTGACCAATTCGAGGCGGCATGGCCGGATTGGCCTGGGTTGTTATGCCGTGGCCATCTTGGCCATGTTGGGGCATCTTGGGAAAAACCTTGGAAAAAACAGGGGTCAGAGCTCAGGCCCCCGGCGATGCAAAAAACGCGCGAACGGTCAAGAGCATTCCGCAGCTTCCAGCAAGAATTGGCCAACTTTTTCTAAGACCGCCACAGACCGCCAGGTCATTCGGCGGACAAATTAATGAGAATTCTTCTTTGAGCCGGCAACCGGCCGAGAGGTTCGTACACTCGGGCATGGTCTGGGTTGGCCTGGCGCGCTTAAGTGGCGCCAGACGACCGCTCGGAAGGTTGAGGGCTGGTAAGTAAGGAACCCTTGAGGTAAGCCGGAAACCATCTGCGGTTTCCCTGCCGCACCGGCCACGCCCCCGCACCGCCCGGCGCACAGCACTCCAAGGTACTGAAGGCGAGATGCTTACGTCAACAGGATCGGTCACTGACCATTAATGCCCCTTTTTGGCACGACAATCGCTCAACACTGGCCGAGGAGTTGGGAGCCCGCCTTGGCCTGAGCCCACCCAAACGTTGAAATATCGGGGAGCAGGCATCGTTAGGTCGCCGCCAAAGTCTCGCTGAATGGCTGGGAGCGGAAAGATACTCGACAGGCATCCGAAGAGCCCGCGAAATCTTTTATCGCGCGTATCCAGAAGAGCCCGTTAGGAAACCACTGCGTCTCCTGACGGGCTCACTTTTTATGCGGAGAGGGAGTCTCTCAGAGGGCGTCTAAAAATTACTCCGTGGTGTCCGCCTCACCAGGGCACGCAGCCCTTCCGGATTAAGGAACGCGCCTTCGCCGACATCGTCTGACGGCGAGCCACTGGAGACGTCATGCCGAGAGTCTGGTCGTTCGATTGGCTAAGTATGAATTTTCCCGGTGGTCTGGAGGCACTATCATGAGTCGGCAACTTTTGTCAAACCCGCTTCGGCGGCGAAAGGGCCGTGGGTCGGCCTCCCGGACTGTGAGACTGCACGTGGAGCCGCTCGAGGAGCGGTGTGTCCCCACGATGATTGTGGGTCTGCCGACCACGGACCTCAACGGCGTCAAGTATTACTCCGCGGTTTCCGACTATCAGGGCAATCAGCCCGTCATCTTGCGCACCCTGGCCCCCACCAATCCCGCTCCCGGCATGCCCCACCGCTTCCTTTACCTATTGCCGGTTGAGCCGGGCCTGACCACCCAGAACTCGCAGTTCGGCGACGGCCTGGAAGAAGCCCGCACGCTCGATCTGCAAGACAAATACAATTGCACGCTGGTGGCCCCCAGCTTCAACATCAACCCCTGGTACGCCGACAACCCCAATGATACCAGCCGCCGCCTGGAAAGCTTCATGGTTAAGGATTTCGTCCCCTGGGTGGACCACATGGCGGCGCCCGGTGAGACCCCGGTGCGCTGGCTGGTCGGCTTGAGCAAGTCCGGCTTCGGCGGCTTGGGCCTGATCTTCCGGCACCCCGACGTTTTCAGCGCCATCGCGGCCTGGGACGCACCCGCTCAGCTCAGCGACGTCAACACCTACTCGGGCACGCTCCCGGTTCTTTACACGGGCATGGCGGATAACTACGGCACGCAGGCGAACTTCGATACCTATCGCATCCCGCCGCTGGTGGCCAACCAAAACGCCCCGTTCAAGGCGCGCAACCGCATCTGGATCAGCGGCGACGGCGTTTATTTTACCCCTGACATGCAGACGCTGGATCAGCAGATGACGGCAGCGGGGGTCCTGCATACCTTCGTCGGCGGCGCCGCCACACGGGCCCACAACTGGAGCAGTGGCTGGCTGCCGGGGGCGGTTCAAAGCCTCGCGTCAGCCACCCAATTCAGTGTTAGCGCCCCGGCGAGCGCGACCGCAGGGACGGCCTTTAGCATTGCGGTGACCGCGTTGGATGGCAGCAACGAGACGGTCGCTGGCTACCGGGGCACGGTGCATTTCACGAGCACAGACACCGGAGCCGGCGTGGTCCTGCCCGCAGACTACACGTTCACGGCGACGGACAATGGCGTGCACACCTTCACCAATGGCGCGACCCTCGTCACCGCAGGCAGTCGGACGATCAGGGCCACGGACACGGGGACCGCCAGCATCACCGGCAGCCAGACGGGCATCACCGTCAATCCCGCCGCGGCGAGCACGCTGGTGGTGGCGGGTTTCCCCTCGCCCATTACGGCAGGCGTGGCCGGCGCCGTCGCGGTGACGGCCAAGGATCCCTATGGCAACACAGCCACGAGCTACGCCGGCACCGTGCACTTGACCAGCAGCGATGCCCAGGCTGTGCTGCCAGTCAACTCGACCCTTACCAACGGCACCGGCTCATTCAGCGTGACCTTGAAGACAGCAGGACAGCAGTCGTTGACGGCCACCGATACGGTGACCGCCAGCATTGCCGGTAGCCAGACAGGCATTAGTGTCAATGCTGCGGCTGCCAGCAGCCTGATTGTCTCCGGGTTCCCGGCAACCACCACCGCGGGAACGGCCGGCAATTTCGCGGTGACGGCCAAGGATCCCTATGGCAACACGGCCACGGGCTATACCGGCACGGTGCGCTTCACGAGCAGCGATAGCCAGGCCGCGCTCCCGGCTAACTCGACCCTTACCAACGGCGCCGGCTCATTCACGGCAACGCTGAAGACAGCAGGGGCACAGTCGCTAACGGCCACCGACACGGTCACCGCCACCATCACCGGCAGCCAGACGGGCATTACCGTCAATCCCGCCGCGGCGAGCACGCTGGTGGTGGCGGGGTTCCCCTCACCCGTGACGGCGGGTACGGCGGCGACCGTCACGGTCACGGCCAAGGATGCCTACGGCAACACGGCGACGGGCTACACCGGCACGGTGCGTATCACGAGCAGCGATGGCCAGGCCGTGCTCCCGGCCAACTCGACCCTTACCAACGGCACCGGCCCATTCACGGCAACGCTGAAGACAGCAGGGGCTCAGTCGCTAACGGCCACCGACACGGTCACCGCCTCCATCACGGGCAGCGCCAGCGTGACGGTCAATCCGGCTGCGGCGACGCACTACCAGCTAGCCGCTCCCGGCAGCGCCACGGCGGGCTCGGCCTTCACGGTCATGCTGAC
Organism: Gemmataceae bacterium; assembly: GCA_035939715.1. Classification (GTDB taxonomy): domain Bacteria; phylum Planctomycetota; class Planctomycetia; order Gemmatales; family Gemmataceae; genus DASZFN01. The sequence continues at coordinate 3,493 of DASZFN010000485.1, forward strand.
GGCTCTGGACCAGTTCAACAACATAGCGACCGCCTACCAGGGCAAGGCGCACTTCACGGCCAGCGACGCCGGGGCCGGGGTGGTGTTGCCGGCCGACTACACCTTCGTCGCTGGCGACAACGGCGTGCACACCTTTACGAACGGCGTCACGCTGGTTACCGCAGGCAGTCCGACGATCACAGCCACGGACACGGTGACCGCCTCCATCACGGGCAGCGCCAGCGTGACGGTCAATCCGGACACGAGTCCACCGACGGCGCCGAGCAATCTGAGCGCAGCGGAATCCGGCTTCCAGATCAATCTGAGCTGGACGGCGTCGACGGACAACAGCGGTTCGGTGAGCGGCTACTTTGTGGAACGGGAGAACCCGGGAAGCACGACTTTCGTGCAGATTGGTACGACCACCGGCACAACTTACACCGACACCGGGGTAGCGCCCAACAGCACCTACAGCTACCGGGTGCGGGCCGAGGACACTTCTGGCAACCTTAGCGGCTACTCGAATGTGGTCGGCGTAACCACGCCGGCGGCGCTAACCGTGGTGGGCACACCGACCGTGGACGCCAACGGCGTGGTGTCATATTCCGTGGTCTCGCCGTATCTGGGCGCTCAGACGCAGACCTTGCGCGTCCTTCAGCCGACTCACCCGTCGCCCGGCCAGCCCCCCCGCT
>DASZFN010000486.1:0-2698 GCA_035939715.1 Gemmataceae bacterium
CGCCGCTTCACGCGCGACATGAGCATGGCGCAATTCGCGGCCCACGACCATTACTATTTGCGCATCTGGGCGAAGGACCTGGCGTACCACTTCCCCTTCCTGGATGAGAACACGGTTTCGCACCCGTATCAGTTGTCCTACTACATCTGGAAGTTGTCGTTTCTGTTCGGCCGGGCGTATGCGGATTACTCAATCGGTTTCGAGAACCTCCTGGAAGAACCCGGCAAGCGCCTGGAAGAAATGTTCGGCGTCCTGAGCCTGCCGTGCCGCGATCAGGCCAAGCTTCTGAACCTGATCGTCAAGCCGGCCATCGGCAAATGGAAAGAATACGCCGACGATCAATGGTTTGCCGAGCAGGAAAGTGCTTGCGAGACCGTGCTGGAAGATTTTCTGAACAGGACCTGATCGTAGCTGAACTCGTCAGAGTTCAGCTTGACCCGAATTCTTACGAATTCGGCTACGCGGTTAGAATTGAGAACCATGCGTGCGGTCCGTTCGCTCCTCAAGCTCTGTTGGCTGGTGATGCGTGAGAGTGCCCTGACGGCTTATGCGTTGTTGCGCGCGGACTTTCCGCTGGCGGGCATCCACTTCCGCATCCTGGCCACATCCATTCACGAGGACCTGTTGCAGATTGTGGTTGCGCTGCAGCGGCGCCTGCCGCTCTGGCGTTTACCGAGCCGCGACATCGAGCGCATCCTGATCGTCAAGCTTGACCGCATAGGCGATATGGTCACGACCACGCCGGTCTTCGATGCCCTGCACGCGCTGTTCCCCAGGGCCAGCCTGGATATCGTCGGTCATCCTGTGCCGCTTTCCCTTCTGGAAGGCGACGAGCGCATACGGGAGCGGATTCCTTACCGCTCCTGGCTGTATCATCCGTTGCTGATCTTACCGGGTGGGCCGAGAGCATGGTGGCTGGTGCTCAGGCTGCTGGGACGGCGCTATTCGCTGGTCGTGTATCTGCGCGGCACGTTCGCCTTCTTGCCGTTGGGACTATTTTCGCGCTTGGCGGCTGCGAAATTTGTCCCCGGCGAACCGGTGATCGACCGCTATCTAAAACCGCTGGAACCGTTTGGTCCCATCGTGAACCGTCAGCCCCGTGTGCATGTGAGGGCCGGCAGCGCAGCGGCCATGCGCAAGCTGCTTGCGGAAGGTGTGAGTGGTCCCAGCGTCGTCGTGCATGCCAGCGCCAGCTCTGCCACCAAAATTTGGCCGGCGGAACGCTATGCCGCCCTCGCCGACAGATTGGCCGAAGAGCTGAACGCTCGCGTGCACTTCCTCGGCAACCAGACGGACGAGACCTGGCTGGATGCAATTGCCGGCCGCGCGGCTCATGGACATGCTTATCATTCTTCTCTGCGGCTGCCCGAAGTGGCGGCCCTGATCCAGGCGTGCGATCTGTTCATCGGCAACGATTCCGGCCTGGCGCACATCGCGGCCGGAGTCGGCACGCGCATGGTTGTCCTCTGGGGGCCGGTCAATCTCAGCATGGCCCGCCCCACGGCGCCGCCGGAACGCTGTACAATCCTCTATCATGATTTACCTTGCCGGGCGCAGTGCCCGGAGTTTCGTTGCATCAATCCGGTGCACCTGGAATGCCTCCTGCGCACCGACGTGGACATGGTGCTCGATGCGGCGCGACGCATGCTAAGTGTGGCGACGGATAGGAATGGCAAACTGTCTTCCTCGGCGGAACAGGCCGCTGCGATTTCCAGAGATCAAGCCTAAGATGGAGCCCATCGATCTGAAACGTGTGCGCACCGTGCCGCTGCAGGCGCGCAAGAACAAAGTAGCCTGGGAGCAGTTCGCCAGGCCGCCGCAGCCCGGAATACCCTTCGACGAGTTTTTAGCATCGCTCCCGCACATCCTGGCAGGACAAGATTTTCGCGAAGTCATAAGGGCGGTTGTCACAGCCCGGCAAAACCAGCGGCCGGTGGTCGTCGGCCTGGGCGCCCACGTAATCAAGTGCGGGCTCAGCCCCGTGATCATCGACTTGATGCAGCGAGGCGTGGTGACCGGTGTGGCCCTAAACGGCGCGGGGGCTATCCACGACATGGAGCTGGCCCTGATCGGCGAGACCTCAGAGGATGTCGCCGCAGGGCTCAAGGACGGCACCTTCGGCATGGTGCGCGAAACGGGCGAGATCCTGAATCAGGCCATCAACCGGGTCCTGGAGCAGCCGGAACGCGGCATGGGTGCCTTGCTGGCCGAGCAATTGACCATGGTCACTGCGCCCCACCAGGAGCTGAGCATTCTCGCCGCCGGCCGGCGCTTGAATATCCCGGTGACCGTTCATGTGGCCATCGGCACAGACATCATCCACATGCACCCTTCCGCCAACGGCGCCGCCACCGGCCAGGCGACCTTCAACGACCTGCGGTTGCTGGCGGGAGTCGTCGCGCATCTGAGCGGCGGCGTTTATCTGAATATTGGGTCCGCGGTGCTTCTACCCGAGGTCTTCCTGAAAGCCTTTACCATTGCTCAGAATCAAGGGGCAGACCTTCAGGATTTTGTCACCGTCAACATGGACATGTTGCCGCATTATCGCCCAAGCGAAAATGTGGTGCGCCGGCCATCTCAGCTCGGCCGGGCCGGCTACTCGCTCATCGGCCGGCATGAGATCATGGTTCCCCTTCTTGCCCAGGCGGTGGTAAGCGCGCTGGCCGATGCTCCCGTCGCCGCTTCGCCGGCTGGCGAG
>DASZFN010000487.1:0-4012 GCA_035939715.1 Gemmataceae bacterium
CGGTGTCGTACCGGAGCGTGTCAACGAGATATTAGTCGGCCAGCTTCATGATCCGGACCCGGAAGTGCGGCATTGGGCGGTAGAAGGCCTGGCCTATCTCGGAACCAGCGAAACCATAGCTCCGCTGTTGCAGGAATTTCATGACGATCCTTCGCCCATGGTGCGCGAACGGGCCGGGTGCAGTCTGGCACAATCCGGCATGCTCACGCAGGAACAGCGCCGCAGCGTAATTCCCCACCTGCTGGACTATGCCGACGACGCTTCCCTGGACGCACAAACTCACGGCTGGGTTTACCAGGCGCTGCGCGATATCTCCGGAAAGAACCTGCCCAACGACTCCAATGCGTGGAGAAGCTGGTACAGCACCAGCGGAAGCTGATGGGCAGAACTCTGAGAACTGAGAACGAAAACTGAAAACTGAAAACCAGTTTCCCGAAAACCAGTTTCCAGAAAACCGGTTCCCAGTTCCCAGTTCTTCCCTTACTCCGCCATCTTTGCCAGATGCAAATCAAAGCCCGTCTTTGGCAGCAACGACGTCAGCTCGAACGCTCTGAAGCCGTCTCCGGCAATTTCGGTGTGGCGGTAGAGTCCAGGCTCGCTGTCTACAGTCTCGTGGCGTCCGTCGATGTGATCGAGGAAATCCTGCGCCTGTTTCACCGTGGCCTCGCCGCTCTTTGTCCTGGTCACGATAGCCTCGGCCGCGTAAGACCGGACCAGCTTGGGCCAGTATTTCTCCAGCAGGTTCGTGCTGGCGAAGATGTCAGCCCAGACCAGTTGGCCGTTGACTGCGACCGCTACGCCGACCGCGTTCTGGTCGCGCAGTTGCTGAATCAGGCTCTGGTAGTTGCGCTGGATGGGCTCGGCGACGGAATCGACTCGCTCCTTCACTTCCTGATTGGCCATCACGCCCGCGTACGAAGTGGTACCTGCCAGTCCCGGCGCCCCGTTGACTGTTACAGTCTCCGCCATCGCGTCTCTGGTCTTCCCCACTTCCGACCACACTTTCTGCTGATCCTTGTCGGCCATCGCCTTGGCGCGTACGGTCGGGGCGGCCATCGGCGCCGGCGCCGGCACCAGCCCGCCGACGGTTTTCGTCCCGAACCTGTCGCTGCTCCCTACCCAGCGGCCCGGTTCCACGCAGAAGACTCCGAGGTTGATGGGGTCGCTTTCAGCGGGGATAATGCGGTCTTTGCCGATGACGCGATCCTGTTTTCCTCCGGTCACGATCTCACCGGCTAGCAGAATCAGCGGCCGTTTGGAGTTGTTGACCAGGACCAACTGATCGACCTGTGGGCCCGGCGGCCGGATTATAGGCCGGCGAACCAGGGGCGCCGCACTTCCAGATTCCGTCACGATCACTTCGCCGGAGCGCAAACCTTCATCTAGCGTGAGGAATTCCCTGGTGTCGTAAGACCGTGCAGCCACGACCGGAAATACAGTCAGGTTTCCGTGCCGGATGGGTTGAAGCACGGTGTAGCCGGATATTGGGGGCATTGCCCCAGCCGGGGCCCGGCACGGGAGCAGCAAAGCTAATCCAGCTAACAGGCCAAGAGCTGAAACTGACAGCAAAAGCTTGGTATTCATGGGGTTCCTCCGAAGTAGCGGCGGTGCCCTGCCGGCTGTCCGGTGAGTGTTGCCGCCCACCGCGCCGGCAGTTCCTCCCCGCGCTTACCTGAGGAACGCCGGATTTTCAGCTTCTTGCATCACAAAATTGATAGCATCCGCTGTAACGTGCCCGTTGGCTGTACTCACTATGACCAACCACGGTGTCCAACCCATAGCAGAGGCTGTTTCGGGGTTGGACTCCATGATCACCGGGCTTTACGAAAAGAGTGGGAACTTTGGGCTAAGCCGCGAGCACTTTGCCGCGGTCCTCAACGAAATCGCCAGCAAATATTTGGCGCCCGCAGCGTCTCCGCAGGAGACGGCCGAGCTTTACGCCAGCTTACGGGTGGAGGAGTTGGCGCTGGCTCGGGCCTGCGCTGCCGGCCAGGAGCGCGCCTGGGAAATTTTCATGTCGCGCTACCGCGAGAAGCTGTATGAGATCGCGGCCTACATTGCGAAAGAGAATTCGGCCGCTCGCGAACTTGCCGATTCCCTCTATGCCGACCTCTACGGGACGGTTACTCGCGACGGTCAGCGAATGTCCAAGCTGGCGTCGTACACCGGCCGCGGTTCTTTAGAAGGCTGGCTCCGAACTGTGATGGCCCAGGAATTTGTGAACCGCTATCGCCGTCAGAGGCGGCTGGTGAGCCTGGACGAGGAGAGTGAGGACGGCGTCGAATTCGCCACGCAAGAAGTTGATCCTGTAATCGCGGTCGATCCGCGAGTCGAGGCGGCGACCGATGAAGCTCTAGCCGGATTGCAGCCAGAACCGCGCGTCATTCTGGCATCTTATTACCTGGACAATCGCACACTGGCAGAGATTGCACGCATGCTTGGAGTGCATGAGTCTACGATCAGCCGCAAGCTCGATAAGCTGGTCAGGTCTCTGCGGAAGCATATTCTGGCCGCGCTTGAGCGAAGGGGCATGAGCCGCCGCCAGGCTGAGGAAGCATTGCAGTTGGACGTGCGTGACCTGCGATTGAATATCCGCGAACGCATGGCGCAAGAAACGGCTTCCGCAGCGTTCCCTGATAAGAAGTCCGAAGTGCGTGCGTCAGATGTCGGACCTCGGCCTTCGGGCTAAACCCTGGTCTTCGGGTAACCCTGGTCTTGGGGATAAAACCCGTACTGCTGGCGAGACGGCTTGCCGCCGGCGAAAACGACTGGGGAGCGAAACGAGTGGCACGCCGCAGAGCGGCGTAAGAATGTAGCCCGGGGCGTAAGCCCCGGGGGTAGCGAGCGCGAAGACAGAGCCCAATCAGGGCGAGAGAAACATGGAGCAGCTTCCAAAAATCGTGCAGCAACGATTGCAGGCAACGGCCAAGGCGGGAGTCCATCCCGATCCCGACCTGCTGACGGCATTCGCCGAGAAATCGTTGAATGAGCGCGAGCGTGGCCAGGTCTTGCAACATCTGGCGCAATGCGCGGATTGCCGCAACGTGATATCGCTGGCGATACCAGAAGTTGAAGCAGCCCCTTCCACTCCGGCGAAATTGAGAACACCGTGGCTCACCTGGCCTGTACTGCGGTGGAGTGCGCTCGCGGCGTGTGTTGTGGTGGTAAGCGCGGCCGTAACCCTTCACTACGAGCGACGGCCAAACTCGGCGCCCACGATTGCCAAGACGAGTCCCGCGTCTGCACCAGTCGCGAACGTCCCCGTAGAAAGTCAGACTACCAATCTGGCAGGAGAAAAACTGGCGGCAAAAATTATGCCTCCTTTGCCCGAGGCTGATCGCGACCGTTTGCCCGCCGGCAAGTTGGCTAAGCAAAGTGATAGTGACAAGGAGAACGCCACATCCGCCGTGGCAACGTCGGCTTTGAACGCAGTCCCCATCGGGGGGCCGGCGAAGAATTCGCTCGCAAATGAACGGACGGCCGACGCTCTAACGATGTCTGCGAACAAACCTTCGCGACCCATGGGACAAATAGCCGCCGCTCCTGCTCCAGCGGCGCCGCCAGCCACGAAGGTCATAAACGGCGCGCCTGAAAGCGGTGGCCGCACCGACAACGCGGAGTACGTCGCGAGAAGTATGAACCAAACTGTGACGGTTCAGAGCGAGCCTCTTCCCGCACCGAGCACAGCCCAAGCGGTAGAGCCAAAAGCAAAAGATGAAATGCCGAAACGCGAATCCGGAGCAAGCGCGGGACTCGTGGCGGGAACCTTGCCCGGGGATCAGAAAGCGGACGTCTCATCCGCCGAGACTGTTTCAGGGGCTTACGACGGCCAATTACGCTCCAAGAAATTAGCGACCCAGACAGCAATCGCCAAAATGTCGACTGCCAAGACATCGATTGCCCAGACCTCGATTAGCCAGACTCTACCCGCCGAGGCCCGGTTGCGCTGGACTCTTTCCCCTGACGGCTCGGTGCAGCGTTCTCTCGATTCCGGCAAGACCTGGCAGACAAT
>DASZFN010000488.1:0-9092 GCA_035939715.1 Gemmataceae bacterium
CCCGGGCGAGTGAGCGGCGTCCCGGCCAAGGAGCGAAAGTTCGCCTTATTGTCCAACCCACTTATCCGCAGGATGCGCAGCTTCGCCGCACATGGGCGGGCCGCAATCGCGTCCAGCCCTGCCTCGTTGACATCCGTCCCGTCAAAGGTGAGGACGCGGAGATCGTCAAACAACGGCGTGGCCGCCAGAGCTGGCACATCGCCTTTGCCTACCGCTGAGTTGCGCAGCCACAGCTCGAGCAGTCGAGGCGCTTTCATTCGGCCAAGCGCTGCCCCGCACTTCTCTTTCAAGCTGGCACAGTGGATAAACAAGCGCCTCAGGTCCGGGAACTCTTCGGCGCGAGCCAGCGCGAGCACGGCCGAGTCGGGGGGCATCCACAACCCGAGCGTGTGCAGGTTCGGCATTCCTGCCAGGAGCCGCGCGCCCACCATGCCGCAGGGCGGATTGAAGCCGATCATAAGGCGGTGCAGGCGGCGAAACCACAGCGCGTTCAATAAGTGCTCTATCATTTGCCGGGAGCAGTCGGTGAAGAGCACGTCCAGGCGCTGCAGTTGCTCGAAAGGAGCGGCCGCGAGAGCCTTGGCGTCCACGTTTGACAGCGTGCCGCGTGGACCGCCACCGAGCTCCAGGCGGAGGAGGCTGCGCGCGAGCGGCGACGCGCCCAAGGCCTGGATCGCCAACGACGCTTGTCTCGGGTCTCCCTCGTGGTTGTTGTCGAAGGCAAGCCGCTTCAGGTGCTGGGCGCCCGGGGAGCTCAAGACCGCGGCCATCTGCTTGGCGAAGTGCCCGTTGAAGTCAATGCCACGAACGGGAGTGGTGCGCATGAGTTCGGGGAGCCGCTCGATCAGTAGTTTCGCGGCGGCATCTTCATCGCTGCCGTCCGGTTCAACTTGAACAAAGGACAGAAGCCCTCCTTCCATGGCATCACTGCTGTCGCTCCACCATTCGTGAGAGTCTCCGGACCACCAGCAGCCAAGCTCAAATCCCGGAGGCAGTTTGAAGTCTGGTTCGCGCCGGTGGCCCTCGAGGTGTTGCTCGACCAGGGTCGGGTAATCGTCGGGTGCAGGGAGCTTTCCATCGAGGGCGCAGCGGGCACGAATGTACTTGGCGAAGTTTGGGTCGCCGTGTTCCTCCAGCCAGCCAGCCAACGCCAGCCGCGGCGCGTCGTCGTGCGGATCACTCACAATCTGGTTCAGGAACGCAGTTCGTTTGTCCATCGCAGTTCAGGTATGGCCGGCTCAGCCCTCGGGCAGCACTCGGCCGGTGAACCGGTTGTCCGCGACACCATCCTCGCGATCCACGGCGGCGACCACGGCCTTGATCTCATCGGCGGTAGCGACCTTCCTGGCTACCAGCAAGCGCAGCACAGCGGCAAGCTACAACTTCAGCTCGTCCGCTTCACGCTGGATCGCGTCCAGCCGTTGCTCCACCGTGACAGGCACCTCTGGTCTTGAGCGCAGCTCTCGCTTCAGGTTTTCGATCTCAGCCTCATGGTCTGCAAGATCCATCTGCTGGCCCAAATCACCGAGCAAGAAGTAACGACCCCAGCCCATGGTTGTCCCCTTTCAAGAGATTGTGCCCCTTTGCAGGACCGATCATTCGGGCCTGGCCGGCGGTGCGTCCCACTTCTTGAGGTACATGCCGTACAGGGACGTTTCCGTCCCCTCGAAGCCCAGTTGTTCGTAAAACGCCGCCAGGTTCCGCCCGGTGAACAAGCCGATGGATGACTGCCGGGGCGTGGCCCGCTGGAAGTAGCTCATGACGGCTTTCATCAGGGCGGTGCCAATGCCCTTGCGCTGGTATGCGGGCAGGACCATTACGTCCTGGACGTAGAATGCCAGCGCTCCATCGCCGACCAGGCGGGCCATGCCCACGGCCTGGTCGCCTTCCATCGCGAGGACGGAGTACAGCGTGTTCTGCAACGCGTCCGGCGCAACCTGGAGGTTCGTGTATTTGGCCCACCCGACCGCCCGGATGAGCATTTCATACTCCGCGACGGTCGGCAGCCGCTCGACCATGCGCACGTTCTCGGGCGGATTCTTCGCTGGGAGCGAGGTCGCGTGAACGGTGATCGGCTCACCGAAGCGCAGGTGGTAGCCGTTGGGATCGCGGACCGTGTACTCGCGCAGACCCCAGGGTTTGTTGTCCAAAGAGGAGACGACCTCGACATGGTTCCGGCAGTGCTGTTCGTAAAGCCGGTCGATGCCGCTGACAAGGAGGGAGTGTTGGTGGCCTTCAATTCGGGCGGCGAGGGCCGGCTGGAGGCAGAACAGGACGCCTACCTTTCCCCAGGTGACGCCGGCAAAGGTCGGCGGCTCGCCCCAGAGCCACTCCCCGGTGAAACCGAGCTTGTCCCGATAGTAGCGCACGGTCGCCACGACGTCGGCCACGGCCAAGATGGCTTCCGAACGGGATAAGGTCACGGCTGGGGATTCGCTGGCCATGAGTCAACTCCCTCGGGCCGATTGTAACATGGCCACAGAAGCACGGCCACGGACGCGCGAGTCCAAGGAGTCCAAGGGACACACTTTGAAACCCCGTAGCAGGCAACCGATTGCGGAAAAATAGGTGCCTGGCAAATCGCAGAACCAAACAGCAGGGGCCGAAGAGATACTTGATGGCCTCAAGGCCGGGCCGATACTCGGGACGCAATTCCTTCCAGAACTAGCGGAATAGTATTGACGATAAGGAGGGTTTATCCACGCGCATGCCTTTAAGGAGACGCCTCACGTCTTCCGGCTTCGCACCGGCCGACCCCGTGCTGCGAGAGCCAGTCCGCCAGGGCGCGGGCGTCCCGGGAATCGTCGTACTCGGCCACGGCCAGCGCGGCAGCACCGTCGCCGCGGGCCAACTCTACGCGGTAGCGGGCGTACCTGCGGTTCTTGCGCCGGTACATTTGCCTAGTGACGGACACATTCATGGATCCTTCCACAGCAGCACCGCCCAATCGCCGCTGTCCGGCGGCTCCGGGGAAGTCCACGGCGAGGCGGCCGCGTCCGGGAGCGGCTTCGTTTGGCCGTCGCGCGGGTTGAACCAGCGCACGTGGTAACGGCCGGGCTCGAGCTGGACGGTGGCCTTTTGGCCGCGCGGCAGGTAGACGGCGTATTGCCGGCCTGGCTCGGCCAGGCAGAAGTTGCCCGGGGTGACCAGCTCATCGTGAGGCTCGGTCTTCCACCAGGCGAAACTCGTGAAGAAATCGACGATGCGGGCATAGCCCTGGAGCATCCCCATGCTGGCATCGCCCCGGCCGTTCACCCAGCCGCCGCCGGTGTCCGGCCAGTAACCGGTGCCGCGGCGGGCGGTCTCGCCCGTGGTCTGGTAACAGCCGGCCATGTAAATCTCCCAGGCGGTCTTGCGCATGTTCTCCGCTGAGGCGCCGTCCGGATAATTTTGCGCCCACTTCGGGTAGTGGTCCTCGTAGCCATACTCCTCGTTCACCTGCGGGATGATGCGGCCGGTCTTTTTCTGCGCCCGACGCTGGCCGAGCATCCAGGCGTGCTGCGGCCGCGACCACTCCTGAAACGAGGTGAAGCCAAACCACTGGGCCGTTCGATCCTGGTGCCGGTTGTCCACGGGATGATCGGTCGCCAGGTGATGATACGGGTCGGCTTCGTAAAGCAGGCTGCCGGACTGGTGCGACCAGTCGAGCGAACGGTACAGACTGATGTCGTCGCCGAGATCCCAGGTGACATTGGCGAACGCCGACAGCCGGTCCGCCGCATAGCGAAAATAACGGCGCTCGTCGGCGCTGCCGGCGGCGGGATGGACCGGGGAATCGTTCCAGTCGAAAACCACGGAAATGATCAGATCGCGTTCGCGGGCGTATTTCAGAAGGCGCTCGAACTTTTGCCAGTGGGCGACCTGAAAGCGCGTGTAGTCGAATCCCGGCGCCGTAAGCGCGTCGGGACGCTGTGCCGGCCATGGGTTCAAATAGGTGCGAAACTGGGCATTGGGAATGATCGGCTCGCCCCAGAAACTGCGCGAGCGGCCGCCGCCCAGGAGGACGCGCAGGCGGTTGACCTTGAGCCGTCGCTGGCGATCGATGCAGTCGCGGATGACGGCTTCATCCTGCCAGCCCATGAGCAGGAACGCCGTGTTGCCGTTCCAGAAATAATGCTCGCCCGTCCCCTCCCACAGGAAATGCCAGGGATAATCCTTATCCACGCGGAGCACGCCGTGCCGCTTGCCGTCCACCGCCTCGAAGGTCCCTTTGAAATCCTGCACCAGCCCGCTCGTACGGAACGCGACCGCGTAGGAATAGTGCCCCGGTTTCGAGGGCATGAAGCGAAGGCGAAACGTGCTGCCATCGGCTGCGTCGCAAAAACCGCGCACCGAGGTCGGCCTGTCGCCGTCCCGTTGAAAGGTGCCGCTCACGGTAACATCGGTGAACGGGTTCCCGGCAAAAGGTTTCCGGACCGAGAGTGTGACTTCTACAAAGTCATAAGCATCTACCCTCATCCTTGATTGCTCGAACTGGACGATCGCCTCCGCGACTTGCTTGTGCTCGTCCTGTGGCGGCGCGCCGAGCGCAGGAACGGACGAGGCCAGGCTTGCGAGCAGGCCGAACAGAACAATGCCCGAATAGCGCATGGACATTTTGGCCTCCAGGAACTGGCGCCCGACGCGCCCAAGAGAAAGTAGCGACCTGGGCGAAAATAACTTGCCGGAATAGTCGTCTTTCGCTCCGCGAAAGTACGGCCTTTCGCGGAGCGAAAGGCGACACTTCTTTTCGTGCAGCGCCGTCACGGGGATGTGGCAGCGGACTCGGCAGGCACGTCCCAGAGCTTGATCGTGCGATCCTGGCTCCCTGATGCCAGGGTTTTGCCGTCCGGGGTGAATGCCAGCGCGATCACGGCTCCGTTATGTCCGCGGAAGAGCAGCGTTTGTTTGCACGCGCTTACGTTCCACAGCCGGACGGTCCCGTCCATGTGCCCGGAGGCCAGGGTTTTGCCGTCGGGAGAAAAGACGATGGTCCAGACGGTGCCGGCTCCTGCTTGCAGCGTGTCTTCAGGCGATCCGGTGATCGCCCCCCAAAAATGAATCGCCCCATCGAAGCCGGCCGAGGCCAGGATCTGTCCATCAGGCGAAAAGGCAACGCAGGTAATTTTGTGCTGCGCTTCGGGTAGGGTTGTTCTTGTCTTGCCCCTGCCCAGGTCCCAGAGCTTGATGGTTTGATCCATGGCGGCTGAGGCCAGCATCTTGCCATCCCGCGTCACCGCCAGGCTGCTGATGCCGTCCTTGTGGCCGGCAAGCATCGTCCTCTCCTTCGCCTCCTCCACGTCCCACAGCTTGATAGCGCCTTCGTCACTGCCTGAAATCAGAGTCCTGTCATCGGGCGTGAAGACCAGGGCGCGCATCCGGTAGCTGCCGGCTTCGCGTTTCGCGCGCAATTCCTGCTTGGCCAGATCCCAGAAACAAATATGGCGATCCCAGCTGCCGGAGGCCAGCGTCTTGCCGTCGGCTGTGAGCGCCAAAGCCACGACTTTCTCGGTGTGGCCTTTCAGCGTGCCGATGTCACGTTCGCTGGCCAGGTCCCACAGCTTGATGATGTTGTCTTCGCCGGCCGAGGCCATGGTCTTGCCGTCCGGGGTAATCGCCAGCGCGTAAACGCCACCCAGGTGCCCCCAGAGGGTCCGTTCGCGCGGCGGCGGGGGCGCGGGGCTCTTGCAGCCGGCCAGGAGAACCGGCAACGCCAGGAACAACCACAGGAGCGAGGGTCCGCGTGCGGGCCCGTGCTTGCCTGAAGAAAAGGACCCGGTTTTGCTTTCCGTGTTCATGGAAGCGTCCGAAGCCAATAGAACTATGGCATCTTATCTTATCAGCAACCGCGCCGCTTGTTGCAAAGCGCCGCATGCCGCTGTAAATTGCTTGCTTGGTGATCCTCTACCCACCTTATGCGTGAGGGAGTACCCTTCTCATGAAACGACGCACCTTTCTGAAGCGGACCGCAGCAGCCGGCGCGGCCGCTCTGGCCGGCCCTGCCATTGTGCATGCCGAGGACAAAGCCGGCAGCAAAAATGCCGTCATCGGCACGGGCGAACACCGCTATGAGTGCGTGCACGGCTGGGGCGAACTGCCCAGGCAGCTCCGCTGGGAGACGACGCACGGCGTGTGCATCGATGAAGAAGGTCTGGTCTACATCAAGCACCAGGGCGTCACCAAAAACGCCATGGACACGATTGTCGTCTTCGACCGCGACGGCAAGTTTGTGCGCTCTTTCGGCAAGGAATACTATCCGGGAGGCCATGGCATCGACGTCCGCACGGAAGGCGGTGAGCAATTTCTCTATCTCTCCGACATCAAGCATGGCATCGTCGCCAAGACCAGCCTCAAGGGCGAGGTCGTCTGGCGGAAGGGCGTTCCGCAAGAGCCGAAGGTATACACGAAGGGCAAGGCGTACAGCCCCACCAATGTGGCCTTCGCGGCCGACGGGGGTTTCTACATCGGCGACGGCTACGGCTCGCATTACATTCATCAGTACGACAAGGACGCCAACTGGGTGCGCACCTGGGGCGGCCCGGGCAAGGAGCCGGGCAAGATGAACACGCCGCACGGCCTCTGGTTGGACGACCGCCCCGGACGAGAGCCTGCGCTGGTCGTCGCCGACCGAGCCAACGCGCGCTTGCAGTACTTCACGCTGGACGGCAAACATTTGAGCTTTGTCAACGGCCTGCTGTTTCCGGCACACTTCGACATCCGTGGCGAAGTGCTGATGGTGCCGGACCTGTTTGGCCGTGTCACCCTCTTTGATCGTGACAACAAAGTCATCACTCATCTCGGCGAGGATTCCAAGCGGATCATGGCGGACAAGGCCTTCAAGATTCGCGGCAATCCAAAAGAGTGGCAGCCGGGCAAGTTCGTGCACCCGCACGACGCCTGCTTCGATAAGGACGGCAACATCTTTGTGGTAGAGTGGGTAGCGACGGGGCGCGTGACTTTTCTGCGCCATGTGAGCTGAGCGAATAGAGGCCGGCAAAATCTACTTGCGGGGGAAAAGCGCCCTATACGCCGTCGGCAGGCGCCGGTGAAATTGCAGCCTGTGGCTTTGCTTTTAGAATCAGCTCGCGTGCCCACGCCCCATCAGCCTGGCTTTGGCCGGGCCGTCTGCCGCTGGGCAAGCTGGCAATCCTCGACGGCGATCCGGGCCTCGGCAAGTCGCTCTCCGCCAGGTGGAGGTGCCGCTTGCTTCCCTCTGCCCCGCCGGCGGCCCGGAAAGTACGGCTCGCCGCGAGGTGCACTGCTGGGAGCCGTATGACGTGATCTGGAGCAGCATGCCAACCCCGGAGAAGGCGCTGGATCAGGTGCTGGGGTTCCTGGAAATGCGCTGCGATTAGAGCCGAGTGCCACCGGTCGAGCAGATGGGGCCGGGCGAAATTAAGACAAGTTGACAAGTTGTCTTAACGACTCCCGACTAGGAGCACGAGGGAACGATGCCCCTGCGCTGCTTCCTTGCCATTTCAGCGATGTAGAGTGGTAAGAACGACAGGCCTGGAATGGGGATAGGAAGAACCGCCAAGGCGGCCATGGCAATTACGAGGGCCGCCGTTCCTGTACTTCCATAGCAGGAATGCATCTGTGTTATCCGACCCAGGATGGCGTTACGCATAAAAACCTCTCCTCTGTTCTGGAACAATAAGGGCAAATGTTGTGCCAGAGCGAGCATCGCCCAATTCACGCAGTTCGGCAAGCTGATCGCGTTGACGGACGATTCGCGGAAGGTGGACGACGAGACATTTACGCGCGGGCGCCGTGCCGCCGCAGCACGAGACGTCAGCTATGCGGTCTTTGAGGATACGTTTTATCCGTGGCTGCAAAGTGCTTTCCACCCCTCTTTTCGGTGCATAGTGCGCCATCGGTCCCCGCGTGGATGGTATTCCGGACTTTCCTGCGGGCAGGAAATCGCCCCGGCACACGCCCTGCATCTGGTGATGCAATGGGATGACCCACGGGTCCCTAAAGTGCCATTCAAACATGAGGAGCGACACCGATGAATCTGCGCCGTCTTGCCGTGGGGATTACGCTCGCGCACCTTTTTCTCGCCGGTTGCCATACATGCCCCTCGCGCGAATGTTGCCGGCGTCCCGTACCCGTCCATCGAACCGACCCGTGTCCCTGTGCATCAGCCGGCGTTTCAAACGCTCAAATGATTCCCATCCCGCCTGCAAACGTCGCACCTCCTGCGCCTGGCTTGACGCCGTGACACTGTCGCGGTTCAGATCGCTGATCCGGGCGCCATACCAAAACGCCAACGGCCGGTGGAAAATCTGCCGGCCGTTTTGTTTTCCATAAGGTGGGAACCGATTCGCTTTGGCGTAGCTCAACAATCCTGCTCTGGTCGAAAAGACGATTTCTGGCTGCCGTTATCCATGTCCTGCTGTATCCGGTCGAGTTCAGCTTTTAGGAGCTTGAACGCCTCTTCAAACTCCTTCATTTGCTCCTCAATCCTACGCAATGTCTCGGCGAGCTTTTCCGAATCGTCCATCGGCCCTCCTCCGCCGCAAGTTTGCGAGCGCTGCGAGTGTAGCCGCCTTTTGGGCCAGATCAAGGAAAAACAGGAAGGAGAAGAAAAGCGACCGAAGTGCTACGCCGCGCACGGAAGATGACTACGAATTGGTCTGGAAATACGGTGACCAGGAAATCGCCGTTCGCTTCCGCGGCCGCCGCTCGGTCAGCAATCCCAGATCGGCGTGGAGCCGTGAAAGCTTTCTGGCTGCGTTGTCTGGACGACCTGGGGGATGCCGAGCTTCAAGGATATATTTTATCCGCAAAGTGCTTTGGCGTCTGCATATGCATTGACTGTCCCCTTGGTTCTTGGTTTTTTGCGGTGCGTGCTTCAATGGGTCCGCGGTCCGATAACCGCGGTTATGGAATGGACGCTCGGTGATACTGACCTTGCAATTGCCGCTTCAATGGGTCCGCGGTCCGATAACCGCGGTTATGGCGGCCTGACCACGCTTTCCGGCCTCGCGATTCGCCAGCTTCAATGGGTCCGCGGTCCGATAACCGCGGTTATGTAGTTCCGGACCAGATGGGCATACCGCGGGAACTCTGGCTTTAATGGGTCCGCGGTCCGATAACCGCGGTTATGACCG
>DASZFN010000489.1:0-2320 GCA_035939715.1 Gemmataceae bacterium
AGAAACTGGCGACGCTGCGTACCGACGCGCCGCTGTTCACTGACGTCGAGGCGCTGCGCTGGCGCGGAGCGACGGACGCGTTCGCTGGCGCGGCCGAGCAGATCGGTGCACCGGGCCTCATGACCCGAATCGCCAAATTGATGCCCACGCCGTAGGCGACGGCCGCGCCGACATGCGCATTACTCTTCGTCAAGTTGCTTCTCCTTTTTGCTGAGGCGGAGGCAACTATCATCGTGCCCTCTGAGCTTCTCGCGGTCACCAACCTCCTGGCTGGATTTACCTCTCGCTCGCCGTCCGCCGCCGCCGCCCGCTGAGCAGGTAGATGTCCGAGCGCACCTCGCTGAGCGGGTCGCCGGACGTGTCGATGCCATCGACCCGCGGCACGGGGTCGAAGATGATCCTTCGCCTCTCGGGTTCCTGGTCATCGACGCGGGCAGTCAGGGCGAGCGTGCCGAAGGGTGTCTCCGCGCGGCTGTCCGGCCACGGCACGCTGGCGTCGGCCACGTCGTCACTTCGCTCTGCCATCTGCACGAAGACGCCGAGGCGGATCGGCCCCTGGGCCAGCCTCGGACCGATCTCCTCGAAAAGGAAATTCGCGGATTTCCGGGCGGCTTCCGCGTCCGTGAGATACTCGGTCCGCGCTTCGGGCCGGATGCGGAACCGGCCGTGACGGCTCACGCCGCCGGCGTTTGTGAACCGGAAGGCTGTGACGGCGAAGAAGGCCTCCCGGGCGAAGCTGGCCGGGATCGGCTTGGGCGTTTCGACGAACCGCTTGGCGCTAGGGTGCGTGGCGAGGAAGCCCCCCAGCGCTTCGGGCTTGCCCGCCCCAAAGGCGGCCGCGGCGCGGAGGAACTCCAGGAACTCCTCCCCGGTGCGGACGGGGAAGCCGTTCGTGGAGTGGGCGACGATGTCTGTGTGGGCGTGGTCGGCCAGGTGGAAGCGCACGCCGATCCCGCGCGGACCGGAGCGCTGGGCGTCGTTGTCCGGGATCGTCGGCACGCCGGTTGAATCCGAATAGCGGACGGTGACCGGCGTGGACGGCTTGCTCGCGTGGGGGGCGCGGGTCAGCTTCGCCGCCTCGGGCGACGGCGTGAACGTGCCGGAGCACATCAGCCCCTTGGCGTGGGCGGGCCGGAAGCCGGGGTGTAGGCCGGACAGCGTGTCGAGGGCGTCGAGCAACTGCTCGGCGAGGGCAAGGTTCGTATAGGTGCCGGCTGGCATGGGTACCTCCCTGGAAGGCAAACCACCCTGGCGGTACGAGCGCTGCCTTCGTGCGCCTCGTCACGCCCGGTTCCGGGGCCTGCGGCGGGACGCCGCTCAGGCGGAAGAGATGTGGACGTTGTCATGATATGACGGGCAGGGCCGCACGGTCAGGAGGAACGGGGTAGCGATGCGGAAGCAACCGTCATGCCGTCAGCGGCCCGGCGGCAGTTTCGTTGTCCCGCCAGTTCACCGGTGCCCGGCCTGCAACGGGCGCAGACTCTTCTCTAAATTCTTGTAACCTTCCGTGCCGAGCCGCATCCAAGAGACATCAGCCTCGTGCGGCTTCCCGGCCGAGCCTTGTCTGCTCGGGACTGCCCCAACGGGAAGGCCGAGGCAATTGACCGGAACCGACAAAATGAGGAGTCCAATCATGCGCAAATTCCTGCAAACAATCATGGCGGCTGGTGTGGGGCTCGGTTTGACACTGGCTGTGGCGGGCTGCGGCTCGTCAACTGCTCCTGGCCATGACAAGATGAGCGGCGACAAGATGGGCGCGGATAAAATGAGCGGCGACAAAATGACCGGCGATAAGATGGGCGCTGGGAAAATGACGGGCGGCAAGATGGGCGGCGACAAGATGGGCAGCGGCAAGATGGACGACGAAAACCCCGGCAAGGAATAAACCAGCAGACAGCCCGGCCGGATCGAGTCCTGTCCCCTTATCGGATAGGCTCTTGGCCCACATGCCAGGGAGGCATTCCATGAATCGTTTGGCGGCGAAACATCCCCGCGCCATCCGCTGGATGCACTGGATCAACGTCCCGGTGCTGACCGGGATGATCTGGAGCGGTCTGCTGATCTACTGGGCCAACGATGTTTATCGCGTCGGTTTTGGACAGGTCACCCTGTTTCATTTCTTCCCGGCCGCCTTCTACGAGGCACTCAACCTGGAACACCGCCTGGCCGAGGGCATGGCCTGGCACTTTCTCTTCATGTGGTTTTTCGCGATCAACGGCGTGCTGTACGTCGGCTACACGGCCATCTCGGGCGCGTGGCGCCATCTGCTCCCCAACCGCCACACCCTCCGGGAGGCAATGGCCGTCGTGTTGCACGATCT
>DASZFN010000490.1:0-45473 GCA_035939715.1 Gemmataceae bacterium
TTGCTCATCCCAAAGCGCCAGCAAATCCAGATAGCCCGTGCCGCTAACCACCGCCGTACCGTCCTTCCCCGGTTTCTGCGGATGCGGCGACATATCCCAGGCGGCCGGGTCGTCCGGCGGCATGGGCGGGTGGTCTGGATCCGTGGGGTCGGCAAAGCGGGCACGCGGATCTGGGTAAACGTGGTATTGTTCGATGGCCCAGTTCGGATAACGGTCCTTCTCTGCGAGAACCTGGTTCACTTCCGCGTCGGCGCGTTTGCGGTAGAAGGGGCGGGTGCAACCGCTCCCTGCTGTGCCGAGACCGCCAAGCAGGATGCACATAAGCAGGGAACCCCGGAACAGAACGCGGTCCGTAACGGCCGGATGCAGGCGCCGATCCATGGTACATCTCTCCGCGGCGACGAAAAAACGAAGACGGTGTATCCGGTATCGGCCGAAAAATTTCGCTAACTTGAGCAGCAACTTATTAATTTAACGCAGATTTGTTAAAGACTGATTAAACCGGCGTTCGACAAACGCCGGCGGTCTTGCGGAGCGCGCCGCGTCCCCAAATTTCCCAATTTATAGCTGGAGTGTCCACTATGCGCGCTGGTATACTGCGTCGCACTACGGCAAGGAAGCAAGCGCGGCAAACTTATCATCTAGACCAGAGCGAGGACGACATGAAACTCACACGCGCCAGCAGCTATGCTCTCTACGCCGTGGTGCACATGGCCAACCAGAAGAACGACCGGCCGACGCCGTCGCACCTGGTGGCCAGGGCGCGCAAAATTCCGGAACGCTTCCTCCTCAAGGTCCTCAAGCCCCTGGTTTCGGCTCGGGTCCTGCATTCGGTAAAAGGACCCAACGGCGGCTACCGCCTGGCGCGCCCGGCATCGCAAATCACACTCCTCGACATCGTCGAAGCGGTGGACGGCCCTCTCCAGGGCCACGCCCCGCTCAGCGAGAATCAGGGCAGCCATCCTCTCAACCGCAAGCTGGAGGCCATCTGCAAGCAGGGAACCGAGCTGGAGCGGCGCCAGTTGGAACGGGTCCGGCTTTCGGATCTTACGGGCAAGCGCTAGCGCTTTGTCAATCGTTGATTGATGAGTCGTTTAAACCGGTGCCAGCGGCGACGGCGATAACAGTCCGTTGACCGCCGTCGCCGCTGGCTCCGGTTAAACGATTTGGACCATCCCTCATTCGACGGTTGACGAATCACTAGTTTTTGGAGTGCGATGTCGAGCCACGCACTCCAAAGGTGGCGGTTACGCGAAATAAAAACGGGCCTGGTACTGCCAGGCCCGTTGCCTTTCAAGGCGCGCGGCGATCATGGGAAAATGATCGGCAGCCGGGCCGGATCCAGCTGGTGCTGGAAGTATTCCGGCGAAGCCAGGATGGCCGCGATGATCTGTTGATCCGTTGTGCCCTTGGCAATGGCGGTCAGCCAGGGGTTGAGCTCCGCAGCGCCCATGGGTTGCCGGCCAAGATAGGTGACGTAGATATTGGTCACCAGCCGTATCCGGTATTCCTGGCTCGTCGACAGGATTTTGGCGATCTGCGCCCGGGTCAACGTGCCCTGGTTCAACTGGTTCAGAAGCGATTGGGCGCCGGAGTCATTCGTGGTATTCCGGCCCAGCAGGTCGAGGTAGACCTGGTTGAGCCAGATGCTGTTATCGCCGGCCCCGCCCTTGCCCTTGGGGTTCTGGAAATACTCCTGGGAACTGACGAGCACGTTGATCAATTGCTCGATCGTCGTCGTGCCTCCGGCGAGCATCTTGACGTCCTGACTTTGCTCGGCAGGCGTGGGTGAGCGGCGCAGGTAGGTCTTGAACAGGTTGACGACCACATCGTTGAGATATTCGTTGCTGTTGACAATGGCCGTCGATTCGGCGAGACGTTGCGGCGCGTAGCCGTTCAGCAAGGTGTTGACGGCGCTGCGCAGCTCCGGGCTGTTTCGGGCCGGAACGCGGCCGAGGAAGTCGCCGTACATGGCACTGAGCCACTGGATATTGGTGTGCAGCCCGTTGGCGGAATCGACCTGATCGTAGAAGAACTCGCCCGAGCCGGTGATGCCGGCGAAGAACTGCTCGTCGGGACTCGCCGTACCGGGGCCGGCCGAGCCTTGGCGCAGCAGCGGCAGCCAGATATTGATGTCGCCGGGGCCGGCCGTCCGGCCCAGGAAGGACTGGAAGGTTTGCTTGATCAGGTTGATGCGATATTCGTCGGTGCCGACGAACGTCTGGGCAACGCCGGCATGGGCGTTGCGTTCCGCCTGGGCGAGAATCTGCAGGAAGCTGCTCTGATCCGCGGAGCTGGCCGGGCGTCCCAGAAGGTCCTTGAACGCCGAATTTATCCAGTTCACATCGGCGCCGGCCTGCGTCGTCGCTGTCCCCTGGTGGCGCTGGAAGTACTCGCCGGAGGCGATGATGGTGCTGATGATCGACTCATCGGTGGCGCCTTGCTGCAAGGCGCCGGTGAAGTTGTTGATCTCTCCCTGGCTGGGCACGCGGCTCAGGTAGAGCGTGTAGTAATTGGTGATCAGATCCTGGCGGTACTCGTTGCTGGTGAGCACCTGCAAGGCGATACCCGCGCGGGAGGCGCCGCTGTTGAGCTGCGGCAGGAAGGTGGCGACCGCGGCCGAATCGGCGGGGCGATTGAGCAGGTCCTGGTACACGGCATTCAGCCACTGCGTGTTGTTGTTGCCGGCGCGCGTGCTGAAGTATTCGGCGCTGCCGGTCAGGAGGGCGATGAAGCCCTCGTCGGTGAGACCGTTGTGGAACTGGGTTAGCCAGCTAGACACATCTCCGGCGGATGCCGGGCGCTTGAGGAACTTGGTGAAGTAGTTCCCGATCAGATTGGTGCGATATTCGTCACTCGTGTCGAGGACATTGGACAGGCCCAGGCGTGAGGCGGTCTCGGCGGCGGACAGGACGTTCAGAAAGTTGGTGAGACCGGCTGAATCCGCGCCCCGGCCGAGTAAATCGGTGTACAGCAAGTTGACAAAGTTTGTGTCGCTGCCGGCCGCGGAATTCTGGAAGAATTCGTCGGACCCCGTAATGCCGACCAGCACGCCTTCCTGGGTCGTGCCCCCCTTCAGGGCATTCAGCCAGCCGGTGATTTCCGCCGGCGCCGCGGTGCGGTTCAGCAACGACTGATAGAAGGGGAAGAACGGCGGCCGTTTCAGCGCCGTATTGGTGCTGGAGATCTCATCCGAGCGGGCCTCGTCGGAGGTAATGATGCTCAGAGCGCTGACGCCCAGTTGCTGGAAGCGCGCCGTATCGACAGCGCTGATCAGGCTCAGGAAACCCTGGGTGTCGGCGGGCCGGCTCAGCAGGTCGTGATAGGTCGCGGTGATGAAGCGGCCGTCGTCCGTGGTATTGACGGTGAAGGTGGCGGTGTACTCGTCGCCCGGGAATTCACCGTTCACGCCGTTGTTGTTCTGATCCATGGAGTTGCCGAGCAGGTCCTTGATGTTGGGCGACAGCGTAATGTTGTAGATGCCGTCGGAACTCTGGGCGCGGAAACTGACCTGGAACGTCAGGTGGTTAACCGGATCCAGGTCCTTGACGCCCAGGATCTGGAACGGGCCGTTCGGGCCGACCGCGGAGAGGACCTGCGCCGGCGTAAAGGTGCGCGGGTCGACGGGCTCGTTGAAGGTGACGGTGATGGAGTTAACGCCGGGAGCCCTGGGCGTGGCAGGCGACAACGCGATGACCCTGGGCCCGAGCACCTGGGTCGAGATCTGGAAGGCGCCGCGGCCGAGCGTGCCCGCCACCAGTTCATTGAAGCCGGCGTTGAACTGCAAGCTGAGCACCGGCACATTGGGGAGTGTTTGCGTGGTGGTGCCGTCGGCGTTCTTGTGCAGACCCATCTGCGTCCAGGTCGTGCCGTTGTTCGTGGACACGAAGACGCCCACGGCGGTGCCGACATACAGCCGCTCGCCGGTAAAGCCCGGCAGAGGCCGCGGGTCAATGGCCATGGAATAAACCGGCACATCCGGCAAGTTGCCGCTCACGCTCGTCCAGGTGTTGCCGCCGTCGGTCGTCTGGAAGACATGGGCGCCGGTGCCGAAGCCGCCAAAGACCGCATACACGGAGTTGGGGTTGCTCGAATCGATGCCGAAACCGTTGACGCGCTGGCTCGGCAAGCCGCTGTCCCGCTGCGGGAAGCCGTCGGCGCCGTTGTTTAGAGAAATGAAGACATGGCCTTGCTGGGTGCCGACGTAGAACTGGTCGTTGACGTTGGCGCCGAAGGCCAGGGCCGAGACCACGTCGTTGGCGCCAGGCAGAACGCCGCTGGACGGATCCCAGTTGTTGGCGCCGTTGTCCGACTCAAAGATCTTGTTCGTCCAGTAAAGGAGTTCATCCTGCAAGGCGCCGTTCTGATCCGGGCTCTGGACGGTGTTGACGGCCAGCGGCAGGAATGTGGAAGTCTTGATATCGGCGAGACCCAAGCCGGTTACGCCAGAGACAAAACTGCCTTCCGCGCCGCCGCTGCGTGAGACCTCGACCTGGGCCGGCACCTGCCCCACGAGATTGATGAAGACCACCTGGGCGTGGGTGCGATAGACGTTGGCCTTGGTGCCGGCGGGAGCATTGGGATTGAGCGGGCCGGTGGCGATGGGACCGGCGAAGGGGGCGTCCTGGGCAAAGCCGTCGAAGATGCCGTTGAATGCCGACGGCACCGGAATGGCAGGCGTGGCGTTCCAGACTAGCCCGCCGGTGGTTTGCGTCCAGCCGGTGCCGGCCTGAGCGCTGTCCAGGGTGTTGCGCGTATAGGGATCGATGGCAACCGAGGTCATGTCGGCAATCTGCAAGTTGCCGTTGATGTCCGTGAAGGTCATGCCGTTTTCCGCGGGCGTCGGCACATTGAGCCCAACGGCAATGCCTGCGCCGCCGCTGGTGACGTCGTAGGTGAACCCCTGGCTGACGCCGCGGTAAACCCCGCCCTCCGTCCCCACGATCATGCGCCCCTGCGGGTCAAAGGCCAGTGCGTGAATGGTGGCCGGGATGTTCAGTTGCGGGTTGAACGGCACGGTGCCGACGTTCTGCTGGCCAAAATCGGTTGTTTGCAGATCGTACCAGAACACACCTTCGCCGGTGTACCCGCCGGTGCCGCCGGGCGCGGTTTTCGGATACGTTCCTGGCTCGGCAAAGGGACTCACTTGCTCGGCCGCGTCGGCCGCCTTGACGATATCGTCCCCGTCATTGGGATAGGTAACAACCGGATAGAAGGGCGACAGGTATTCGGTATCGCGCATGTTGCTGGTATCGACGCGAATGAAGCCGTGGAAGTTCTCCTCGGGGTCCGTGCCGTTGTTATAGCGCGTTGACCCGCCCAGGTAGAACACGGCCGGGTTGCTCGGATCGACCACTAGAGCGCCGACATCGCTCGCCTCCTGTCCAAGGGTGAAAATATTCTCGAAGCTGCGCATTTCATTCGGCTCGTCGGGATTGTTCTCCGTGAGCATGACGTGCGTCCAGCTGAGACCGCCGTTGCGGGTCTTGAAGACACCGATACTGCGATTGGCGAGCGTGTTGGCCGCGGGATTGAGCGAGGTGCCGTCGTTGAGCGGGCTGCCGGTCCCCGGCGTGCCCATCATGAAGTAAACGATGCCCTCATTGGCGCTGCCGCCGCCCGGCAGAGCAATCGTGATGCGGCCCACGGCGGTGCCGGAAGGAATGGTCTGGTTTTTGACCACGGCCACATTGTTCTTGGGATCGTGGCCGCCGACAATTTGCTGCCAGGTGCTGCCGTGATTGTTCGAGAACCACATGCCGCCTGTGGTGCTGGGCGCCAGCATGCCGATATTTCCCAGGCCGGCCCAGACATTTTCCGGGTGGATCGGGTCGACCTCGACGTCGGTGACCGAAGCCAGAGCGGTTGAACCGGGCACGGTGCCGCCCGCGTCCAGGAACATGGTGCTCTGGGTCATGACATCGGTCCAGGTGGCGCCGCCGTCATCCGAGCGATACACGCCCGCGCCAGACTGGCCGCCCATGGCCACGGCGACGTACACGCGTTCCGGTCCATTGGCGTCGGCCGGCGACACTTGCAACTTGGAGATGCGCGCGCCGTTGAACACGTCATGCCCGACGACGCTCCAGGTCTTGCCGCCGTCCAACGACTTGAGGATGCCCAGGCTGGGCTGCGAAGCCGAAGTATTGTCGGCGACGCCGGTGGCGGCGTAAACGATCTGCGGATTGCCGATATCCAGCGCCACCGAGGAAATAGCCGCGGGCACGTTGCCGAACGTCGGGCTGGTGATGTAATCGGTCAAGGGCGTCCAGTCGTTGCCGCCATCGGTCGTTTTCCAGACGCCGCCGTTGTCCGAACCGATGTAGAAAGTATTGCCGGTCGTATCGCGCGGATCCACGGTGATGGAGGTCACCTTGCCGGACACAGTCGCGTAATTGACGCCCTGTCCCACAAAACGAATCGGGCCGGGACCCATGGCGGCGAAGGCGTCGGTGCTGGGACCCTGGTAGTCGAACGTGAAAGACTTGGTGGTGCCTATGCCGGCGCCGTTCACAGCTTCGATCTGCACGGTGATCGGCCCCGGCAGCAACGGCTGGCCGCCGGGCAGGATGTTCGGGAAGGTGAACGTAAAGTTGCCCGTGGCATCGATCTGACCGTTGGCTGTGGTAATGCGAAAGACGTTCGGGCCCTTGAAGTTGCTGTTGTCCGGGTCGATGGCGATGTAGGTGATGTTGCTCGGACTGCCGTTGTCGCTGACCACGCCGGAGATGGTCGGATCGGTGGAGGTGCCGCCGAAGGTGAGCGTGCTGCCGAACCCCGGATTCCGCAAATGAATGCCCGTCAGGCTGGGCGCCTGCGAGTCGATGAAGTTGGCCACCAGCTTGACGTTGTCCACGCCGACGAGCAGCTTGCCCAGGGTGTTGACCTCGGCGATGCGCAAGCGCAGCGTCTTGCCCTGGAACGGCGTCAGGTCCGCCGACAACGTCGTATAGCCGAACAACAGCGGCGTGCTCGGCGTCGTGTGGAAGATATTGAGCAGCACGCCGGAACCCACGTCCAGGATCGGCGCGCCGGGGTCCATGATGTCGACGCGCACCTGCTGGTTGCCGTTGGAGCCCCCGGCATTGTAATCAAGGCTGGGTGTGAGGAGGGGATCCGTGTAGCCGCTGGTATTCAGCGGATCGGTATTGTTGATGTATAGGGACAGCGTCAGCAGGGCCTGCGTGGGATTGTTCGGTATCGTGAAGTCCTGGTAGAGGACGTGGGTGCCGGTGTAATCGCCCGGCGATGCAGCCGGGCCGAAAGCGTAGGCGATGCCGAATTCATCGACAACGGGGGGCACGCGGTCAGCCTCGTCCAGCATGGCGGCGTACTGGCCTTGCGGCGGCGCCGCCACGGGCACGCCCGAGAGCGGGCTGGAAGCGGTTGTCTGGGGCGTCCACTGACCGTGGCTGTTGGTTTCCGTAAAGATCTGCCAGCCGACCTGATTGCCCTTTTCACCCGCCAGGTCGACGTTTTCAAAGCCGCCATTGACGATCAGGTTGGTGCTTACCGTGGTGCTGACGATCGTAAACGTCGTGGCCCGGATAATCGGGCTGCTCGCCAGCGCGGACAGACTCGGTTCGATGGCTGTGCCGCCCCCCTCTGTGGCGTAGAACAACGGCGGCAGGAAGGTTCCGTCGCCGGCGCCCAGCAGCGTCGCCACGTTGTTGGGCGTGGCGCTGGTAGACACGATGAGGTCCGCGAAAGCATCGCGGTCCACCTTGGCGATGGACACGGACGGCAGCACGGCGGCGGAGTTAAAGAAATTGTTGACGGGCACGTTCTTCAAGACGTCGGTGCGCCGGAATTGGCCAAAACCAACGCCGTTGGAATTGAGGAGCGTCGACACGTAGCCCGTAACCACGAACTGGTTATTCCCGGTTTGCAACGGCGTCGTCTGGTTGGTGACGACGATATCCGGGAAGCCGTCGTTGTTCAGGTCGCCCACCGTTATGGCCTGCGGATTATCGCCGGCCGGGAACAGCCCCTGCTTCGTGAAACTGCCTGCGCCATTCCCCAGTAAGACTTCCACGTTGCCCGCGGCCTCGCCGTCGAGCACGGCCAGGTCCTGATTGCCGTCCTTGTTGAAGTCGGCCACCGCCACCCCTGTCGGATCGGCCACGTCCGTGGCCACGGTGGTGAAAAGCCCGAAGGGATTCGTTTGAAACGTGCCATCGCCGTTGCCAAAGAAGAGATAAACGCCTCGGACACCGGTCTCCGAGATCGCCAGGTCGCTGGGGCCGCCGTTGATGAAATGTCCAACGGCAATGCCTGTCGGCGTGTTGCCTCTCGGGCCCGCGGGAATTTCCTGTTGCACGGCAAAGCTGCCGGTGCCGCTGTTCAATAGCACGACAATGCCGTTGTCGGCAGGCCGGACGGCAATGATGTCCAGCTTGCCCGTGCCGGTCAAATCGGCCAGGGCCAGGCTCATGGGCTGACCCGTGCCGAAAAAGAAGAAGTCGGTGCCGATGCTGTAGTTCACGGGGGCGGCGTAGGTGCCGTTGGCCTGGCTGAGCATCACGGAAATGGTGTCGTTTCCGGTGACGGGGTTGATGCTGCCCAGGACAATGTCCGGAACATTGTCGCCGTTCAAATCGCCGACCACGATCGCCGTCGGCGTGACGCCGCCCAGATCGATGTCGGTCGATACGAAAAACGTGCCATTGCCGGCCGAGCGCAGGACCGAGGCATCGTTGCCGGTGAAGTTCGCCGTGGCCGCCTCGTCCACGACGCCAGTCTTGGTAATATCGACGGCGATGGCCGAAGGCTGGCCATTGACGCGGTAGGTGGTCGGGGCCGCAAAGGACAACGTTGCCACGGTCGTGTTGAGCAGGACCGTCATGCCGCCCGGTGTCGTGCCGTTGGAGACGAGGAGATCGTTCTTGCCGTCACCGTTGGTATCGCCGATAGCAACGGCGCCCGGACTCGGGCCTGCGTTCAAGCTGACGGCATTGCTGAAGACGCCGCCGCCCTGGTTCTGGTAAACCAGCAGTTGTCCGCCGCCGGAAATGGTCGTCAAGACAACGTCCGGATTCAGGTCGAGGTTGTTCACATGGCCCACCGCCGCGGATGTGGTGGCCAGGGAAGTGAGCACCGGCTGGCCGGTGAAGAGCAGGGAGCCCGGCGTCGTGCCGTTGTGCATCACCCGCGCCCCGTTGCCCGCGGACACCACCAGGTCGGGCAAGCCGGTCCCTTCAATATCCCCGGCAGCGATGCCCGTGGGTTGAATGAGAGCCGTATCGAAGGCCATCGGGCTCGAAAAACTGCCCGGGCTCGCAGTGTTGTTGGGCAGGATCGTGACATTGTACTTGCCGAACACATCCGGCCCGTTGTCCGCGACCGCCAGGTCCACGACGCCGTTTTTCTCAAAGTCGCCCGCAACGATGCCGACCGGCGTGTTGCCGGCATTGTAGTTGGTGCCGGCGCCGAAGATCCCCTGCTTGTTGTCGAGAAACACCGTGACGTTGTTCGTCCCGGAGTTGGCGACGGCGATGTCGGGCATGCCGTCCTTGTTCAAATCGACCGCCACCAGGGCGCGCGGTACGGCGCCGGCGGGCAAGGTCAGGGTCTGCGACGGCGCCTGCGCGAAGCGGTTGTTGGCCAGTCCGCGGAAGATGTCGATCTTGTTGGTCCCCGAGTTGGCCACGATGAGATCTGGAATGCCGTCCCCGTTCACATCCGCGAACGCCACGGCAGACGGCTTCGGAGCCGTTGCGGAATTGTAGTAATTGGTCAGCGCGCCCAGGGTATTGTCGCCGGGAACGTTGACCACGGAAATCGTGCCGCCGCCGATGGACGACGTGCCGCCTCCCGTGTTGGCCACAATCAGCTGGCTGGCGTGGGCCAGCGGCAGATCGTTCACCGTATCGTGAATCCGGTCCCCTTGCACGAACAGGCTGTAAGTGCCGCTGGGCAAGCTGGCGCTGGAATTGTAGAACACAGTTACCTGGTGCTTGATGTTGTCATAGCTCGCCGAGTCGATGCTGATCGACGTGCCGTTGGTGTTGAAGAGCTCGTAATTGGCGGGATTTTGCGCCTCGCTGGCGATGACGTCTTCCGAGAACGTGATCTGAATGTTGGGATGGCCGATGTTGAGCGTGCTGCCGTCGACCGGCACCACGGCGGTAATGACGGGCGCCTGTCCGTTCAGCAATTCCCGGCATTCGAGCAACTCCAGGCTCGGGCGGCGTGACAGGTGCTGCCGCCGCTTGTCGCGTTGCACAGGCGTCTTCAGCCGCTGCTTGCCACAACCGCGCAAGAGTCTATTCCAATTCATGAGACCGTCCTCGGCATCCCTCAGCGCCTGACGGCATCGCGGGCGGTCCGGCTCCCAGACACGCGCGGCTGCCATGGCGCAGAGTTAAAACATAATGGTGATTTTACGTGCGCAAGGGGTACTCCGGGCCCCCTCTGTGTTCCGGTGCACAAATAAAAGACGAAGCTAAAGGCCTAAACGATTGTTCTGACCCCCCAGGGGCGACTCCGCGTGCGCAAGCGTCCTCCTTTCTTTTTCGGCTGCAAATCTCCCAACTCTCCGCGCGCAGCCCCGGAACAGAAGAGATCAAGGTAGCGGCCACGCCAGGCGTATGGATTGTACGGATCGCTCCAGACGCCGCGGTTCGCGGCCAGGGCCGCCACAGCCCTGCAACCCGTCCGACCGGACTTGCAAAACTATTTCGCCCAACTTACCTTAAGGAAGCGGCCCTGGGGCCTTTTCTCGCGCTTGCTGCCACCGTGGGACAAACCGACCGATCGGGGTCATGGCTGCCCCACGCGGCGAGGATTTCGATGATTGTTATGTCTGCCGGCTTTCAGCCGGAACTATCCTCGGGCGACTAGGGTTTGACCGAAAGGATTTGGTGCGCGAACTGCAGCGTCCTCGTGAACGGTTGGCGGCGCTCGAAGGGAAGCAAGCCGGAGGGACGACCGTAAGAACGGCCGGGCACTTGGAATGATGGCTAGGCTCTGCTTGGCGATTGTGCGGCGCCTGCCGAAATTCCTGAATCAAGAACGGTATAGACATCGGCTTATTAGAGCTGCGCGACTGTTTCCTCTCGTGACCGCCTCTTGACGGCATCCCCGGCGGTGCCGCGCGCGAGCTTTTCTGCCTCACCTTCGTTGGCGATATCCCGCCGAATCAGCTCATGCTGGCCGGGTTTGGCCAGCTCCATCGCGTCCCACTCGCTCTGCTCGCAGACCGCATTCATGCCGTTCGGGTTCCCGCGGACGGCCATCTTGTAAACGACCCACAGCAACTTCTTCATCTTGACCTCCGAGCGAATGGGAGCACCCTTGTTGTATCGACCTATCGTATCACAAACCGGCAGCCAATCGCGCGGAATGCCTATCCAGGCCGGGCGCCCCGTCACGTTGAAGCGGTTGGGAGATCGGTCACGGGCTTCCCCGCAAGCCGAATGCCCAGGTGAGCCATAACGAGAGCCCAAAAGCCAGTTGCATCCCGATCCGCAGCGACGTGCGCCACATTCCGCCAATTACGATCCAGTTGGCGTCCACGAGCACTCTCTGCACTTCCGCACCCACGATTTTTCGTGGATTGACGAAGCCGAAGGTGACCATGCGCAGGGCCGGAGACATCCACGATTTCAGCCAGGATTCGGCCTTATCCAGGTCCGCCTCCAAAGCGGTGTGGTCGAAGTCTCCCACGCTGAAAATAGCCCGGCAGTCCAGGAGAAGCATCAGCCCGCCCGAGAGGATGACAGCCGCCAAAGGCAACCAGGCCCCCCGTAGTTCCTCGAAGGTCACCTTGGCCGGTGCCCACACTAAACGGATGGCCAAAGAATTACCCAGCATGAGCGCAAATGCCAACCCAATAGCAAGCAGCATCGGCCAACCAAAGAAAATCGTCCGGTGCTGCTTCACTAACTCCAATAACTTCGGCCATCGGCTCGGCGAGGCGAAGACGAGGCCGACAATGGCCCGATACATGCGGATGCGAATTCCGGTACTCACGAAAAAAGCCAGGATTAGATAGTAGTTAAACACATCAATCAAGTTGAGCGTGTCGAACCAGCTAAGCCAACGCATGGACTCTTGCTATTTCCTTTTGGTTTAGGCCTCGACCTGAGCAAGGGGCCGCGCGGCCGCCCGCGAAAGTCCGGTTGCCGTTCTTGCGGTAGACCTCTCGGCATGAAAACGGTCCATGGCCAAAGACGTACGAGCCGAGGTTGTTGGCCGGGTTCGACGCCATAATCAGTGAGATGTAACCGGTGTTCACCGGACCCGTGTTGTTGTACGTCGCGTCCGTCGCCGCCCCGATCTGGACAAAGCTCGCGCTCCCCGGATCCCGGTGCTCCATCATGTAGCCGGTCGCCCACAGGTATTCCGCCGGGGCTGTCCAACTCACGATGCTGGGGTTCGCGCTTGGCGCCGTCGTCAAGTTGGCTGGCGCCGCCAGGAGCTGTTTGCCTGGGATCAACTTGCCGACAGGCGCGCTACTGACCGCCTGGACCAGGCCCGGCTTGGCACTCGCAGCGGCCACCGGCGCCCTAGTGCCGCCCGTGCTTTTGAATCCAGGTCCAGCGG
The DNA here is from genome assembly GCA_035939715.1 of Gemmataceae bacterium. Classification (GTDB taxonomy): domain Bacteria; phylum Planctomycetota; class Planctomycetia; order Gemmatales; family Gemmataceae; genus DASZFN01. Next base: position 12,547 of record DASZFN010000490.1, read on the forward strand.
CACGCAGGCGAGACCCAGACGGCAAGAGCCCGTACACCGTCAGTTGGCTAACGCCGACGACGAACACCTTGCCGTTGGCCACGAGCGGAATGCTGAACTTCGCCGCGACGTCCATGGTATCCCGCGACCCGGCTTGGCTACTGTTGTAGAGTAGGTTTGCCAGGTTCGCTGGATCGTAGGCGAACAGAACTCCCGGGGACGTCGTGCCATTCCGCTGCACGGCCCAGAGAATCCCGTTCGTAGTGCCGTTGGCGGAAATGGCCAGCGTTCCGCCCGGATAGGTGTAGGTCCCCGCAGATCGGGAAGTCGGCGCTGTGGACAACAAGCCGTTGCTCAATTGAAAGGCCTGGATGTTGCCGTCGATCGGGCTAGGGACCATGATCAACCCCATTCAGAAGCCGGAGAAGGGATTCCTTATGCCACTGCCTCTCATGGCTGTGCCGGCCTGGGGAAGGAGGTTGAGCAGATTGGAACACGCGGCTGGGCCGCTGTCAAGTGACAAGCTGAGAGTAGGCCAATGGGTCCCAGAAGGTCGCCAGTCTGCAAGCAGAATGCCCCGCCGGACCAGCGGTTTCATGACGCTGCCCAGTTCCGGCAAGCGACTCGGGCTCAAGGCGTGGGACCTTTCTCAGGTTCAAAGGGGTTGTCGGTATCGTTGAACCATTCCTGCGGCGGCCGAAGTGTTTTGCGCGCGCTCCCAGTCGATTTGTCAATCCAGAGCGCCGGCAACCACCAATCTCTTGGGCTGCTTGCCGACCTTGACGCGGGCGAGCTCCTGGCGTTTGGCCGTTTCGATGATGGAGACGTCGTCACTCAGCACATTGCTCACGCAACAATAGCGGCCGTCGGGGCTGAAGGTTACCCAGTTCGGCCCGCGGCCGACTGCCACTTTACCGATTACCTTCCCGCTGTTTGCGTTGCAGACATAGACCGTGTCCGTGGCGCAACTCGTGACCCAAAGCTCTTCCTCGCCAGGAGTCAATTCCAGGCCATGGGTCGGTGTATGCGGCACCGGGAACGTGGCGCCTTCGGGCAATGTCGGAAGTTTCACGGTCTGCGCGACCTTATGGTTGGGGATGTCGGCAATCACGAAGCCGTGCAAATCGGACAGCGCACAGTAAAGCGTCTTTTCGTCGCGCGTAACGGCCAGAGGGCGCGGCACGCCACCGACCGGGATTTCGGCGCTATAGCTCATGCTCTTCAGATCGATCAAATGAACGCGATGGCCGGCCATGGAGGTGACGAAGAGATGGTCGTTGCGCCGCGCGTTGTAGCAGTTGTGGGGCATCTTGACGGGCAAAGTCTTCACGACGGCGCCCTGCTCCACATCCACGATGTCCACGCTGTCTGCGTCACGGATCGGGACGCCAACGAATCTGCCGTCCGGCGTAGCCGCGCATTGGTTGGGAAGCCCGCTCAGCTTGATAGACTTCACGATCTGGTCGGTTGACGTGTTGATGGTCAGAAGGGTGTTGGTGCTTTCTACCGTGGTGAACAACCATCGTCCGTCGCGGGATACTGCCGCGCCATGTGGGCGATCGCCGGTCGGGATTCGGCCGCTGACCTTGAAGGTCCTGAGATCGATGACGTGGATGTCGTCGCCCGCGCTGCTCGTGACATAGAGCTTCGCCACGTCTGATGCTTTTGGCGCACCTGGCAGCACGGTAGTGCGCGGCGCTGCACGCGCTTCTTCGGGACTGATAAGGCCGTCGGCGTTACGGTCCAGATTGCGGAAGAGCTCGATGGGGCCAAGAAACTCACGCAGAGAAACATCGCCGTCGCCATTCCGGTCCATCTGGGAAAACCACGCGGGCGCGTGCCCTGGCGGCGGCCGAGGCGGGACACTAGCCGGCCTCGGATAGACAATCACCGCCGGTACGGAGTCCGCCACGGCCTTCATAAAAACCCGCCGCGGTAAGTCGTCCGGGCCGACCTTGCCGTGCGCGTCCGCGAATGGTTTCAGGGTAACGGCCGCCTCGACTAACTCGCGCGGCGAAAGTTGACCGTCGCCATTGCGGTCCAGCAGCTCGAACAGGCCGTTCCCTGCATTGCTGACCTGGAGGACGATTCGGCAGCTACCGAGCCGGCCCAGCACTTCGAAGGCAGCCGTCAATTCTCCGGGCTCCAACGCGCCGTTGCCGTTGCGGTCAGCGAAGTCGAACAGGGCCGGCAGGAGGGGTTGGTTCGCGACTTGCTTGCGCAAGACGCGCCCTTCCTTGCTGGCCAAAGCTTGCAGCCGAGCGCGGAGGGCGTCGGTTTGGCGCGCTGTCGCGGCGCGCGCGGTCCAAGCGCCGCGCTCCGGTTGATCGATCTGAAAGCGCGCCTTGGCCCAGGACGCGGTGATCTCACCGTAGGGACCCGCTTGCTGGTGAATGCGCGTCGGATCATGGCCTTTTGCCGGAACGAGCTTGAAAGCCGGCACGCCGCTGGCTGCATCAAGTGCCAGCATGACCTCCAGGTCAGGAGGCTGACGGAGCCACGCCTCCGCCTCGGCAGACTTCAATTGGCTCCGCGCGGCCAGGAGCTGCCTTATGTCAGGCTGCATGTCTGAACTGAGCAAGACAAGGTCGGGCGCGGCGTCGGTCATATCGGGCGCGGCGGATCGCCGGAGGATGCCCGCGCGGTCCGCTGCGTCGGCGGCGCGGCCGAGCAGCTCGGCCGTCGAAATCAGCTCGTCCTCATTCAGATCGAATACAGCCAACCGCTCCCGCGCATCGTTAAGCTCTGCCGCCGACAGCTTGCCGTCCCCATCGCGGTCCAGCCGGCGAAAAAGGGCCGCCGAGAGCTTCGCGGACTCGGGCTGCACCACGGTGACCGTCAAGCTTACTGGCCCGTATCCTGCATCCTGGAGAGCCTGCGCGAATTGAGCACGCGTTACCTTGGGGTCGCGGCGGTCGAAACTCAAACGCACGGGCTGGCCCCCGGCTTGCGCGTCGATGGGCGGAGCAAGGGCGCGGCGCGGCTCAGAGAATGGCTCCAGCTCCTTTGCGTCGAGCACACCGTCGCCGTTCCGGTCGCAGAACGTGAACAGGGCCGCCACGGCTTCCGACCAGACGGCATCGACCGGTCGGCCGGCAATCGTCATCTGCAAGCGCAGGCGCGTTGGGCCGCCCTGGCCCAGATAGAGAATGTCGCGCATGCTGGCGTTCGGCAAAGGTGTGCCTGGCGGATCGGCCTGGGCGAGGGCTGCCCACAGGCAGAGCCCAGCCAGGGCGGCCGCGACACCGGAGCGGGCGATCATGCGAGCACCTCGGTGATGGGCCTTGCAGCCTTATCGACGATGCGGATGGGCCGGCCGACGTTGGACATGTTCTGCTTTTCGGGGTCGACACCGATGCCGAGGCAGACCGTGGCCAGCAAGTCGGGCACGCTGCAGGCGCGCTCCTCGACCTTCATGCCGTCCTTGCTCGTGCGGCCGATGGCCTGGCCGCCCTTGATGCCGCCGCCGGCGAGGACGGCGCTCCAGGCGTTGGGGAAATGGTCGCGGCCCTTCTGTGGATTGATTTTCGGCGTGCGGCCGAATTCGCCCATCCAGACCACCAGGGTCGTGTCAAGCAAGCCGCGCTCGCGCAGATCTTCCATCAGGGCCGACCACGCTGGATCGAGAATGCCGCACAAATCTTTTACCGAGTCGAAGTTGTTGGTATGCGTATCCCAGCCGTCGAGCGTAACTTCGACGAAAGGCACACCGCGCTCGACGAGCCGTCGCGCCAGCAGGCAGCCCTGGCCGAAGAGATTGCGGCCGTAGCGATCGCGGCGCTCCGGCTTCTCCCTGGAGAGGTCAAAGACCTGGGCCGTGTCCGGTTTCATTAGCCGAACCGCCGCCCCGTAGGCGCTGCGATGGCTTTCCGCAATGACGCCCGGGCGGGAACCGAGGAAGTCGGCTTCGAGATCTTGCATGAGCTCGAGCCGCTCTTGCGCCCGCCGCTCGGTGACGCCGCCGAAGCGGCCGAGGTTCTGTACCTTCAGTTGTTGGTCCACGTCGGCGCGCGCGTTGGCCACGGCACGCTGGCCGTCGGCGACCAACAGCGGGGCAAACTCCGGCCCCAGGAAGCCCGGGCCAAAAGCATTTTGCGCCAGAAATCGCTGTGGCGCGATGCTGACAAACGGCGGCAGATCCGTGCCCGCCGGGCGCAGCTCCTTGGCGACCAGCGAGCCGAGTGTTGGAAATTCGATGCCGCCCACGGGAAGATTTCCAGTCCGCAGCAGATAGGTGGCGCGGCCGTGGTCGCCCTCCTTCGTGGACATCGAGCGCACGACGGCCAGCTCCTTACCCCAGCGCGCCATGCCGGGCAGGTGCTGGCTAATCTTCAAGCCGGGCGCCGTCGTGGCGATCTCTCTGGACGGACCGCCGTTGGCATGGCCAGGTTTCAGGTCCCACAAGTCGATGGTAGCCGGACCGCCGCTCATCCACAGCAGGATGCAGGAACGCTTGCGCCTGGGATCGCCGCTCGCGGCATACGCCAGGCGGCCCAGCCAGCCGGATACGGAGACGGTGCAGGCCGCGGCGCCTGCACGCAAGAAATGCCGTCTGTTCCAGAGTGGATCATTCCGGGATAACATGGCGAACGCTCCTGAGAGTGTCTCGGCGGGCGGGTTAATGGTTCGTCCGAAACTCGACGCCATTGAGCAAGGCCCACAGCAAATCGGCATAGCGCGGATCGACCTGTTCCGGGCCGCCCACGCCAACATGTTTCAGTGCCAGAGCGCGTTCTCTCGGCCGCGGCGGACGGCTGAGGACCGTGAGATAGAGCGCCCCAATCCGCTCCGTGGGCGTCAGGCCGGGAAGTTTCAGAACAGCGCCGAGGAGCCGGCTCGATGCCAGGCTGGTCGCCCCGCCGACCTGGCTGCCGTTCATAAGCGTCAGCGCCTGGAGGATTGTCGTTGGGGCTTCCGTGAGGCGGTCGGTAACGGCAAACGTTTCCAGGAATTGCCGGCGCGGCGTGCCGAGCGCCTGCAAGACCTGGCCGGCGGTCCCATCCGAGCGCTCGCCGAGCACGACCGCGAAGCTATCGTAAAGCTGCTCGGGCGAGAGCGCCTGCACCGGGTAGCGCGCGAAGAGCCGCACGTCCTGCCGCTCCCTGTCCTTGCCATCGCTGGCGCGGGCAAATGTCTCGCTCGCACAGATCGCGCCCAGCAAAAACTTGATGTCATAGCCCGAGGCGACGAACGCCCGCGCCAGGGCGTCGAGCAGCTCGGGGTGACTGGGCGGGTTCTTGTCGTGGAAATCGTCGACCGGGTCCACCAGGCCGATGCCAAAGACGAGTGACCAGAGACGGTTGACGATGGCACGGGCGAAGAACGGGTTGTCGGGGCGGGTCAGCCAGGCCGCGAGTGTGACGCGGGGGCTTTTCTTGTATTGCCACTCCGGTTCGCGATCATCCAGGAAGGTCGCGGGGACGGCCCGGTCCGAATTGGGAACGAGTAATTCTCTTCGCCCGAGCGTCTCGCGCAAGGCGCCGCCCGAGGGCCGCTCGACGCCGCCATAAAAAGCAGCCAGTCCCCAAAACTGATCGCGCCGCCATCTGGCAAAGGGATGGTCGTGGCACTGCGCGCATTCCAGACGCACGCCCAGAAAGACACGGGCGGTTGCCGCGGCCAAATTCTCGGGCTTGCCCTCCTTGGCCGTGTAAAACGCCAGCGGGCCGGTGCCGTCTTCTCCATCTAGTCTGCCGTTGAGCGGGTACGTGAGCAGTTCGGCGACGATGCGCTGGAAAGCAACCTCGTCACGGATGCGGCCCCGGAGCCAGGTCTCAAAAGCCGGCACGGCATTGGCCGCCTCGAGGCTGGTCACGGCTTCCGGCAATAGCCAGCCGCGCCACGAGGTCGTCATGTGATTGACAAAGGCCGCGGATGCCAGCAAGCGCTGCACCGCCAACCGGTATTTGTCGGGGCTCTCGTCTGCGAGAAAGGTCCGCACTTCCGAAGGCACGGGCACGCGACCGCCCAGCACGAGGTTCAGGCGGCGGAAGAAAGCTGCGTCATCGGCGCGCGGGGCAGCCGGGATATGGTTAGCCTTCAGCTTTTCGCCAACGAGGCGGTCGATCTCAGCCGCCAGGACGGTTGGATCGGGAGACTGCCGTTCGCCAGCGGCTAGCAGGCAGTGCGGCGTCCAGGTCGCGACGAACAAGCTGACCAGTAGGACCTGTCGCTTCATATTTGCGTCCTCCCGGACCTATTGTAGTCATGGCGGCCGCCAGCGCACCACATATTCATCGGCTCCGCCCGAATAGACGGTCTTGCCGTCGCTTGCTAACGCGACCGACAATGCCGGGCGGTCGTGTACCTCGAAGGCGCCGAGAAGCCGTCCCGTGGCCAGGTCCCAGAGCCGGTTGACGTGATCGTAGCCCGCGGAAGCGGCCGTGGCGCCGTCGGCCGAAAAGCTAAGGCCGCGGACATAACCGGCGTGGGCGTCGATCTTGTGCAACTCCTTTCCCGTTCGTGCATCCCAGAGCCGGATCGTGCGGTCGGCTGAGCCGCTCAAGATGCGCGTGCCGTCGGGCGAATAGGCGAGGACGTGCACCAGGGCGGCATGGCCACGGAGCTGAAATACTTCCTTTTTGCCATCCAGGTCATAGACGATGCAGGCAAAGCCGCGCCCACCGGAGACCACGGCGCGCTTGCCGTCGGGACTCAGGGCAAGCGCCTGGATCCCCTCGGCCGGCCCCTTGATCTTGCCCAGGTCCTTGCCCGATTTTGCCTCCCAGAGGCGGATGTCCCCGTCGGATGCCGCCGTAATCACGCGCAGACCGTCCGGCGTGAAGGCGATGCCGTTGACCTCCGCTTCCTCGTCGTGGCCTTCCAGGCGCGCGGTCTGCTCGTTGGTCTCGAGGTTCCAAACGAAGACCTCGCCGTTGCCGCCGGCGGAGGCCGCCTGCTTGCCGTCGCGGCTGACGGCGACCGCGTAGATTTTCGATTCGTGGGCTTCGAGAACAGCCAAGGCCTTGCCCGTCTCCACGTCCCAGACGCGGACCGTGCCATCCCAACTGCCGGAAATCAGCTTCTTGCCGTCCGGTGCGAGCACGACCGCGGTAACCCAGCTTTCGTGACCGGCAAAACGCGTCCCACGGACCGCCGCATGCTTCAGCGACCAGGTGCGAACCGACCGATCCGCGGCGGCAGACACAATGTCGGCATCGGGCGACCGGACCGCCAGCAGTGCCGTAATCGCTCCGGTATGACCGACGAAGCGGAGCTGCTCGCGCCAGTTGTCCACGTCCCACGCCAGCAGCGCCCGGCCGGCCGAGCCGGTAAGCAGCTCATGGCCATCGGCCGTAAAGGCAAGGGACGTGACGGCGGTCTGGGTAGGCCGGGATGTGAGCGGGGAGCGCCTGGTCAGATCCCACACGCGGAACCCTGGGTCGGCGCCGCCGGAGGCCAGCAGAGGCCGTGTTGGGTGAAAAGCGACGGCCGCGATGTCGCCTGTATGATTTGCCCAGGAGGCGAGGACGTTGCCGGTAGCTGCATCCCACAGCTTCAACTCAGCCGGCCCCTTCCGGCTGATGGTCTCAGTGCCGCTGGCCAGCTGGCGGCCGTCCGGCGAGAAGGCGAGGCAAACTATATTGCCGCGGTGGCCCTCCCAAACCGCCCGCTCGTGAAGCTCCGCCGGCCCGGCGCCGGGCGCCGGCATTTCATAGAGCAAGATGCGCTTGTCCGTCCCGCCGGTGACCAGCTTCCGGCAGTCGGGAGAAAACGCCGCCGAGCGAATGACGCCGCGGTGTCCGTCGAGGTCCGCGAGCTTTTTGCCGCTGGGAAGATCCCAGAGAATGCCGAGGCGGTCGCGACCGCTGCTGACGAGACGCGTGCCGTCCGGGCTAAATGCCAGAAGAACGACAGCGGCGCGATGGCTGCGCAGAGTATCGACGACTTTGCCGCCCTGGGCGTCCAAAATAAGGATGTCGTGTTTTTGTCCGACAACGGCAATCCATTTGCCGTCGGGCGACACGCCGATCGCGCCGGCGGAAGCCGCGGGCACCGGCAACGTCTGCCGGGCGAAGATGCGCGGCAGCGCCGCCGACCACAAGCCGAGAGATTTGTCGGCCGCCGCAGTCGCAATCTGGCGGCCGGAAGGGGCGAACGCGACGCCCTGCACGGCATCGGTGTGGCCCTCTTCCAGATTCGCCAGCTCGCCGCCCGTTGCGGTTTCCCACAGGCGCAGGGTCTTGTCGGCGCCGACGCTGGCGAGGAGCTGGCCGCGCGGGGAGAACGCCACTGCCATGACAGCTTCCGCATGGCCCTCCATTACATGTTTTTCCTGGTGCGTGGCGACGTCCCAGAGATAAATCGATTTGTCTTCCGAGCCGCTGGCCAGCAATTTGCCATCGGGCGAAAAGGCTACAGCGTGGACGGCGCCGGAGTGCCCGCGGAGCACGGCGGCGACCGTCCAGGTGCTCGCGTTCCACAGCACCACGTGGCGGTCAGTTCCGGCCGTCGCAGCAAACTTGCCGTCCGGGGACACCGCGACGCCGCGGACCGCGCCTTTGTGCTCTGCATGCGAGCCGATCTCCTTGCCGGCTGCCAGGTCCCAAACCTTCATCAGGCGGTCGGCTCCGCCGGAGATCAGCCGCTTGCCGTCCGGCAGGAAAGCGACGGCGAGCACCGCATTGGTATGTCCTGAAAGGACGGCGATCTCCTTGCGCGCGGCGGCGTCCCATATGCGAACGGTCTTGTCATAGGACGCCGTGGCCAGCTTCTTTCCATCGCGCGAGAACGCCACGGCCGTCACGGCTTCGAGGTGGCCGGCGAGCTTGGCCAGTAGCTTGCCGGTCGATGGATCCCAAAGTCGCGCGACGCCGTCGCCGCCGCCGGTGGCGACCAGGCTTCCGTCCGGGGAGTAGCAGACAGCGAGCGCGTCATCTTCCTGGCGAGCGCTGAGCGGCTTCGGATCGAACTGGGTGGGCTCGGGAAACGAAACCGTTTTGGCCGCGGGGCGGGATGGCTGGCATAACGCTGTTAACGGCGTCAGCAGCGTCAAGGCAGTCAGGCCAAGCCGGATCCCTGAGCGGAACATGGAGAGCTGTCCTTAAATTAGCGTGCGCGATTCTGTACCAGCCCGAAGCGCCAGCGAGGCCCTCGCTCGCGCTTCGGGCTGGTACAGCAGCTTGCGCACAGTCATGTAAGTCTCGTCACTTCTTCAGTTCAAACAGTTGATCGTCTGCGGGCCGCTGCTTTGGCCAGGCTGCCCTGTGCACCATGCTCCGCACGCGCGCCTCTGTGCGGTCGGTATAGTGGAACAACCCGAATAACCGCTGGTTGGTCGGCTCGACCGCGCGCTCATACACCTCCACATCATTGACAGCCACCTTGGCCATATCGGCGGCGATCGCCAGGCGAACCCGATTCCACGCTTTGGGCTTGAGCGGTAACTGCGAAGGGCCACGGCGGCAGCGAGGCTCTTCCACGAGGTTGTCGAAGGGCGTTTTGCCTTTCGCAAACGCCCCGTCGGTCAGCCAGTGTAAGTGAACGCCGTCAGGCTCCAAAACAAACACGAGCCGGTCGAGGGCGGGGTGCACGTTCGCCTTGTCCGGCTCATAAAAGAACTCGTATTCGATCACGCCGTCCTCCAGCAAGGGCCGCTGATAATAGGTGGCCGCCTCGGGGAGGCCACGCGGCGGTACCGGCTCGCCCTCTTCGGGAGGTTCGGGACGTTTGCCGAAGTGGTACATTTCCTCGCCGCGCTTGGTCCAGGCATCGCCGCTGTAGGCCTTCCACATTCCCAGCGCGTCGCCGGCCAGCAAATCAACCTGCTCGGGCACGGTTGGCTGGCCCGCGATCTTGAGGTTGCGCACCGCGCCGGTGTTCAGATGCGCGCAATGCAGCATGAGCCAGGGTTCGGGATCAGCGCCGATCCTCTCGGCTGCCAGCTCGCGACCGTCGACGAAGGCGCGAAGCCAGCCGTCTTTCACGGCCAAGCGGAACTGGTAGACGTTGCCCTTGCCGGCCGGCAGCGGCGGCAGAATCAAGGTCTCGGCGCCGCCACGCTGCATCGACGTGTGCAGCTGATAATGCTTGCGATCATGTCCCAATTCGAATTCGCAAGATCCGTAGCGGACATGCATCTCTTGCCAGCCTTGCAACTTCAGTTCGCAAGTGACCTCGAAGTCGCCGCGCAGCGGGGTGTTGAAGACGAGGTAGTCGTCGCCATGGCCAGGGAGATGAACGACGGCATCGCCGCGGAGGATCCAGCGCGGCGCCTGGTAGCCTTCGCCGCGACTCTGCGCACTCAATCCCGGCACGGATGCCCACTGTCCAAAACGACCGGCAAGCGCGGCCGCGGCGCGTTCGGCCTGAGGCAGCCGCTCCAGCTCAGCCCGCGCCTGCAGCTCGCGGTAAGCCCGTGCCCACCAATCGCGATCTTCAAAGGCCACTAGCCGGACGAACGCCTGCTCCAGATTGGTATTAAGTGCTCGCGCCAGGGCTGTCACCGGTTCCAGCAACGCGGGACGTTCCAGCGCGGCGCTGGCTGCGATCAGGTCCGGCCAGCGCTCTGACGCAGGCGCATCAAGCCGCCTCTTGTCGACAAAGCTGATCAACTTCCGGACAGCAGCCGCGGCTTCGGTGTCTTTGCCCTGGGCTGCATAAACGACTACCTGCAGGGCCAGGCGAGAACGCAGTTCAAGTGGTGCGTCCGATGCTGATTCAGGTTTGGTGAGTTGGCTGCACAACTCGTTCAGTTTCCCCGCCTCCTTGGCGGCAGCCACCAGCTCCAGGGAAGGAGCTTCCAGCCGCCCACCGAAGAGAACGCGCCGGCCTCCAGGCTGCTTGGCCTGGTCAACGACGCCCAGCACATCCTGCGGCTTGATGAAGCCGGCAAGCTGAAAGACGGGCCGGTGGTCATTCGGCAACACCCAATCGGCCAGCAACCGGTAGCGCTCGGGCGGCGACAGTTTGCCCGCCTTCTCTACGAGCTCGCTCGCCTCGGTGGCGTAGTAGCGTTCGCCAAGCACCGTGCGGCGGGCCCCGGTCTCGGCCGCAGGCGCCGGTTTGGTCGCCAGGAAAGTATCGGCCGGCGTCACCAGGGCCTTTGGCCATCCGCCATTCAAAACGACGTTGCGCACGCGCACCGCCGATTGATCGCGATAATGGAAGAAGCCGAAAACCCACTCAATGCCGGCGTCGAGCTTTGACTCGTAAACCGCCGTGCCGTTGACGTCGATGCGCACGGCGTCGTTCGTGGCGGCGAGGGCAACCCGGTTCCAGTCTCCCGGCTTCAGGGACACGACGCCGCGGCGGCCGGCGGAATCTTCGATGGCATTATCGATCTTCAAGCCAGTCCAATCTTCGCCGCCATCGGTCAGCCAGTGCAACTTGACTGCGCCGGGTTCGAGCAGGAAAGCCATGCGCCCCAGGCTGGGATGCACGTGCGTTTTGCCCGGCTCGTAGAAGAACTCATAGCGGATCGTTTCTCCAGGCCGCAGGGGACGGAAATAGGCAAGCTTGTTGGGCACCGGCCGCTCGGCCGGCAGTGCCAGTTTGCGGCCGAGGATCTCGCCGTCCTTGGCCCAAAAAGTGTATTCGCGTTCTCCGCTCTGGTCTTCCTGGAACGGATTGCCCCAGCGATCGCGGGCTTTGCCGCGGGCGCGATCCTTGTCGATTAACCGCGTCGGCCGGTTGCCGCCTCCTGTCCAACCTTCGAGGTAGTCGCCCGCGCTCAGCTTGACCTCAGCGGGCACTTCCGGCTTGCCGGAGATCTCGAAGCGACGGAAGACCGGCCGCTGCCCCGCGTTACTGCATAACATGAGCCACGGACTGGTCGGCGGCGGATCAACGTCTTCAAAAAAAAGCTTGCCGTCAACGAGGCAGCGGACCTTGCCCGGCGCCACTTGCACCGTGATCCGGCTGAAGAGCCCTTTCTGAACGGCATCCAGGGGACGGTAGACCATGTCGCTACCGCCTACCGCTGAGATCGTCGAAGAGCCGCTGAGCCCCTGCGGCGCGAACACGACGCCGCCATAGCCGGCGCTGCCGCTCATCAGCGAGGCGTCCACGGAAAACTCAAACGTGCCGGCCAGGGGCGTATCGAAGACCAGTTGCGATGCCTGGTCGCTTGCCGGCTGCACGAGATAGCCATCCTGGGCGAACCACGGTACACGCGCCGTGGCGCTGAGCCAGCGGGGCGGCAAGGCATCGCTCAGCGCGTTTGCCGCCCCGGCATGTACGGCGTCCGTGCGGTCCCGGAGAGCCTGGACATACCTGCCGTAAGAAGGGTTGTTCGTGCCCCAGCCTTGATACGGGTTGTTATTGCCGGCCTGGGCAGCCGCCAGCAGGGGAGCCAGAAGCGCCTCACCGTGGCCGGCTGAGGCAGGGTCGGCCAGGCAGAGCTTCGCGAACAGGAATTCGCTCCAGTGAAACGGCACCGGTTGGCGGTAGTCGCCATAGTACCTCCGCGAACCGAGGGGCATCTCCTGCTTTTCCATCATGCGCTTGTGCGCTGCCCCGGCGAAGGCTTTCACTGCCGCTTGAACCTCTTTGCCTTTCCCTTGCGCCAGGTAGACGAGCACCTCGAACAGGGCAGCATTTTCGACCTTTTCGGCCGCCAGCTTCTTCGCCGTCGCGGTTAGTTCCTCTATCTTTCCTGCCTCCCTGGCTGCATCCACCATGAGGAGCATGGTGCTGACCGGCTCGTCTACGGGAAACGGCGGCCGAGCGCCGAAGACCGCGGGGGGAATTTCACCCGGGACAAGCCCGACGTAATAGCGGATCAGCTTGCGACTGCTGGTCGGCAGCGACCAGGCCTTCAAGATTTCGTAGCGCTTCGCGGGGGGCAATTCCAGCAGCAAGAGCACGAACCGTCCATATTGAGCGGGAGGCATGGTCGATTCGGGACGATAGGCGGGGCCGAGCATGTCATTGCGGGAAGCCGAAGCATCCGTGTCATCCGCCTGAATGCCGAATTCGCGCAGGGCATCCTCGACCCACCCGACCTTCAGATATTGCTGCGCCAGCCCGTAATGGGCGTTGTAGCCCTTGAGTCCGGACTTCTTGCCGGAGTCCTCCACCAGCTTGAATTCCGCGCGGGCAGCGGCCGTGTCGTTGCGTCGCAAATGGTATTCGACCAGCTTGAAGCGCAGCTCGGCTGCCGCCTGGGTATTGCCGATCCGGGCCTGGTTCTCGGCCGCCTTGGCGAGGACAGGAGCGACCAGTGCTGCGCAGCGGGCATCGGACAACATCGGCAAGAGCGCGGTTGCCACGGCGGCGTTGGTGGCCTGCAGCGACTCTTTTTGCAAGCGCTCGCCGAGCGCGCGGACGGCAGCGGCAAGGCGCGCGTCATCGCGCGCTTCCATGGCCAGCAAGGCCAGCAGGATTTTGGCAGGCAGCTCGCCCAGGGGCTGCTTGGCGCGCGTCTCCAGCTTGCCGCGCAAATCATCCACCATCCCGGCGGCAATCGCCACCCGCACCAGCAGCCTACCGATGCCGCGATCCTCGACATGGTCGTCGGTCACGTCAGTCGCCTGGGTCAGATAGCCGCCTGGATTCAGCGCGTAAACGATGTTATTAAGCTGCCCCTGGGCATAGAGAAAGACCTCGGCGGGCCGCGCCTCCGGGAGAACGGCCGCGGCAACGATGGCATAGATGTCGCTGTCCGGCACCTTCCGCGCTTGCCATTTCGGAACCAGCCTAACCAGGGCCTGATCCACGGTGATGGGCGCCTCATAGCCCTGTTCGACGTAGTATTGCGTGCCATTGATCATCCGGGACGTCAGCCTGCCGCCGAAGCGAGCGCGATTCTCGACAGCCACTGGCGGGCCGCCGCGCAACGCGTCGCGCATGGCCCGCAGCGACAGCCCCGGCAAGTCCTTCTCGATAGCCAGTGCGGCGATGTCGTAAGCCCTCTTGAATTGATCCTCAGTGACCGCGGCAACGTTACCACGGCGAGCCTGAGGCTGGGCCGGGGCGGGCGGCATGGCCGCAGCGGGGGGCGGCGCCTGCAGCGTGATAACCAGGGCCGCCGCGAACCCGGGCAATGCGGACAGCGGAGGCGTTTTCACTGGAGGAGGGGGGACAGGCGTGGCAGGCGCCGGCGCGGCTGGAGTCAAGGCGGGCTGGGCGGTCGCCGTGCTTTTAGGCGTGGGCTTGGGCAACGTCCATTCCAGCAGTTCGGACCAGTGTGCCTCGGCTTTCGCCCTGCGGTCGCGCTCCAGTTCGAGCTGGCCCCATTCGCGGAAGATGGCACAGACGAGCAAGACATCCTGCTGCCGTTTCGCAGCAGCGGCGGCGCGACTGGCCAGCTTCTCCCCGGCCGGCCACAGCGGCGCGCGGTCCTTGGCGAGGCACTCCCGTGCGGCCAGCCAGAGCGGTACTTGCAGCTTCGCTTCCGCCCGCTGACGGGCATTGGCCTTGCCGCTCGGCGGCAACGGTTCGAGCGGCGTGGACTCGACCAGCTTGACCAGGCGACCGACCGTCTCCTGAATACCTTTAGCGTCACCCTCTGCGAGGGCCGCCAGCACACGGGCGGTCAAGACGGCGTGGTCGGCGGGGTACTTCCTGGCCAGGTCTGCAAGCTTCGCGAGCGCGTCCTTGCGCACTGCAGGCGCCTTGGCAGTGGACTTGATGGCGCTGGCGAACAGGCTGTTGAGCGTCGCCTTGGCCAGGTCGCGCGACTCCACCATGAGCACGAGGTCGATGGCCGGTTGATCGGTGGGTTTGTTTTCGCGCGCCTTGAGCAGGGCGCTCACTGCGCCTGGCAAGGCGCTGGGCTTGAGCGACTGAACGGCATTGCGCAAGCCCTGCTCAATCTGCTGATCGAACCGCTCCCCTCCATAGTACTGGTTGGCCTGGTCGAGCAGGTCGCGGTCGGTCAGAAGCTGGTTGTAAATGCGGACCGCCTCGACCGTCTCCCCCGCTCGGAGCAGCTCCCCGGCGACGTAGATGCCGTTTTGTGCCATCCGGTATTGCCAGTAGCCGCCCCCATAGCCTGGGTCAACCTGTTCGGTGCCGGCAAATCGGAGCATGAGCTTGTTGGCGTCGTCCTTGCGGCCCTGCTGCTGATACCACCAAACCAGGCGGCGCGCCGGCGAATAACTGAGGTCATAGTTGCCGTCGCGGATCATTTCATCGATGCCGCCTTCCATCGTCTTGATCGCCAGCTCTTCCATGCCCGCGTAGAACTCCAGCTCCTGGCAGAGAATGAAGCGGCCCAGCGGGGGAACGTCGGCCTTGGGGTCGTCAAAGATTTCGCGCCACTGCTTGATGCCTCGTTCCTTGTTGCCGGATTGAATGTCGAGGATGGCCAGCAAGGCCTTGCCGCCGCTCCAGTCCGGCCGCTTGCGAAGCGCCGCCTGGACCTCGCCGCGCAGCTCCGGCAGCCGTTGTTGTTTGCGGGCGATGCCCAGCAAGCGCGACAGGACCCCTTCTACCCGCCCTTCCTGGCCGTAGGAGCTGATCTCCGACGTGCCTTGCCAGGGGTCCAGGTCGGAGTCTTCGCGCGGGATGATGGCGTTCTTGGCAAAGTCATACATTTCCGGCAGCCGCCAGGTTTCCTGGTCATAGATCTGGCCCATCAGGTAGCCGCGGTATTGCGGAAACACCTCCCAGGCCTTGCGAAACAGCTTGAGCCCCAGTGTCTTGCCCTTGGGCTGCTGCAAGAGCGCGGACACGGGCTCCATGACCGTCCAGTAGTTGCCGACTTTGCGCAGGTCGATCTCGTCAAGGAGCTGCGCCAGCTCTTCCAGCTTATTGGCCTGGATAAAGGTATTTTGGATCTGCCAGTAGCTATAGCTGAACACGGTCGGGTCCGACTTGATGGCGAGTTTGTACTGCGCGATGGCGGCGTCGCGCTCGCCCATCTGCTCGAGCTGCTGGGCGGCCTGGTAGCGCAGCTTGCCGTCGCCTGGCCTCAACTCGACCATTTTCAGCAAGGCATCCTTGAGTTTCTTCTTGTCGCCGGCCGCGCGGTAGTAATCGGTCAACATCTGGTACATCTGGGAAGACCTGGGAGAGGCTTTCAACTGGGCCTCGGCGCGCTCGATTATGTCCTTGAGCTGCCCGGACCGGGCCAGGACACTGACGGCCTGGTTGCGAGCGTTTGTGGTCTCGTCGTAGCCGCGGAATGGTGTCTGCATCGACGGGCTCTTGCGCAGGATCTGGCGGGCAATCTGCACGGCCAGATCCGTCTGGTTCTGGCCCTGGTATTGCGTCATCAAACGCACCAGCGTGGCGGTCTTGTTGCCTGCTTGCCGCTGGGCCCGCGCCATCACGGTCTCAGCCATGTCGTGCATGCCGAGGCGGTGCATCTTGCCGGCCAGCTCGAGCTGCTTGTCGGAGTCGAGGCGCAAGCCGAAGAGCCGGTCGGCCGCCAGGCGGGCACGCTCGAGGTTGCCGGTGCGCTCCGATAGGCGCAGGGCCGCTTCCTCGCGCCGCTGCATGATCTGCGTGTCCAGCGGCGTGAACGAATCAAGCAAGGCTGCCGCATCCTCGTTATCGCCGTTCAATTCCCGAAGCGACGCCACTTCCAGGAGGAGGTTGTGATCGCCGGGGACGGCGGCCGCGGCTTCCTTCAGACTGGCCAGGGCCTCGTCCTTTTCGTTCGCCCACCAGTGCACATAGCCCAGGGCAAGCTGCAGATAGACCTGTTCGGCGCCGCGCATTTTTTCCACGCGCGCCTGAAAGTAGTTGACCAGGTCCGATACCAGGTCGGTTTTCTTGTGAAGGTCAAAAGCGTTGTAAAGGAGCGAGAGCGTGCCGTCATCGTAATACTCGTTGGGCGAAGGATACGCGACCTGCGTATTGTTATAGCTCTGGTTCTTGGAATAAAGCTGGACATAAAAGCCGCCGCTCTGCGGTCGGCGGCTAGCGGATGCGGAGCGCACGGCGGCCAGGTTCTGGCGGCGCGCCATGGCCAGGTACGTGTCGAGCACTTTGCGCACGTCGTCGAAACGCTTCTCCTCGGCGCGCTTGCCCATGAGCCTTACCAGCGGGTATTGCACCTGGCGCGTGGGAAGCTGCGCGAGGGTGGCCGTGGTCTTGACCGGGGGCTGAAGCTTCTCCAGCTTGGCGAGCAGATCGAAACATCCTTGCATGTCGTTGCGCTCGGCCGCGGCGGACAGGGCCGTTTGCACCTTGCCAATGCTCTGGGCGTCTTTGAGCATATCCTGGTAAACGAGCTTTTCCTCGCTCTCGCGGCTCGCGCGCTTCAGCTCGGTCATCACGGTGCTGGCCACGCCCGGCGCCCAGTCCGGCTTCACTTGCCTCAGCTTGCGATACGCGCTCAGGAGCCGTTCCAGCTGATCGGCGGGCAAGGGCGGCGTCAGATCCTTGCCGCCAGGGCCGGCGCGGCGCACGCGATTTGAATAATAGGTCCGCGAAGTGACGGCGTTGACGTAAGCCAGCAGCCCCGCCGGGTCCGGCCCTTTGGCCAGCGCGAGGGCGGCGGGGAGGATGTGCCGCCCCTCGTTGCGCAGGAGCTGCAGATAGTACCAATCCCAAAGCGGACGTTGCTCGCTGCCGGCCTTGTCCTTGGTGTCGCGCACCTGCTTGACAAAGGCTTCGGAAGTGCCCTTGGCTCGCGCGGCTTCGTAGAGCCAGCCGAGGCAGGCCATGCGTGCTTCGCCGAAGTCGGCAGGCGTGTAGAACGGCTGCGTGACGCCACTTCGGTATGAGTAGTAATCCGCATTCATGCCGATCGCTGTGCGCATGCGATACATGTTGTTCGTGCGCCGCGTTAGCGGGGGATTGGACCATTCATCAAAGCTGTTCGCCGGGGCGGCCGGCATTGACCCCGGCTGCGCCGGCTGTGTCGGCTTGGCCGGCGGCTTCTTCTTGGCCTGATTGATCTGGTTCTTGGCAATTTCGCTCAGTTCATCGTCATTCAACTTGAGCGCCAGCAGCGCCTTGAAGCGCAGACAGGCTTCATCAGTCTTGTTAGCGCCCGCCAGGGCCGCGCCCGCTCGATAAAGAAGCTCCCAGTTGCCCGGTTTGTTCAGCAGCATCCGCGCCAGGATGGCCAGGGCGGCTTCGTGCTTGCCGGCGGTGAGCAGCGAGTCGATGGCGGACAGGTTGCGGTGCGGCTCGGTTTCCTTGCTGACCAGCCGCACCCAGATGTCGGCCGCCTCGTCCACCTCGCCCGTGCGCGTGAGCAATTGCGCCAGCCGCAACTGGTGATCGTAATTGCTCGGGGCGGCAAGATTGAGCTGGCGCTGGTACTTGACCGCCACGGCCAGGTCGCCTTCTTGCTCGCAGAGCGTGGATAGCTGGCCGAGCAAGTGCGTGTCGCGCGTGTTTTCGGTGAGCAAGCGCTCGAGCTGGTGCCGCGCCGCGCCCAGGTCCCCGGCCGTGGTGTAGGCCTGGGCAATGCACAAGGTCGCCTCCCGCGCCTTGTCGGTCTCGCGGCGCTCGCGCTCGAGGCGCTCCAGCAAACGATCGAACTGGTTGTCTTGCAGATAAAGCTGCGTGATTTGCTCGACCACGCCGAGTTTGGCGTCCAGGTCGATCGTATGCTCGAGCGCGCGCCAGAGGAGTTCGATGGCCTCGCCTTGCCGGACGCGCTCGCCCAGGGCGCTGGCCAGCGTGATCAGCCCCTGCGGGTCGGAAGGGTTAGCGCGGACCGAGCGGCGCAAGGCCTCCATGCCCTCTTCCTGGTCGCCGAGTTGAAAGCAGAGGTCGGCGAAGAACTTGTACACGTCCGGGTTGCCCGGCGACGCGGCCAGCAGGTCGCGGGCGGCTTGCAGCGCCTGCTCGCGGCGGCCGAGGCGCTGTTCCAACTTGGTGACGGCCGTCAGGTACTCCGTGCGATAGCGGCGGTCCAGGGCGGCCAGCTTACGATTGGCGTCGACGGCGGCCAGCAGGTTGCCGGCCGACTCGTTGATGCGCGCCGCGGCGATAAGGGCCGGCACGGATTTTGGATCCTTGCTCTGCGCCTTGGTGACCGATTCCGCGGCCTTGTCGGCCTGCCGATTCGCCTCATAGTAGCGTGCCAGCCGCAGCCAGCGATCGGCCGTCGCTTCCTTGCCGGCGTCAAGCTCCGACTGCAGTTCATCGATGCGCTCGCCCAGCGTCTCGGCCGCCTGGAATACCTTGATCTGCGCGACCAGGACCTGCTCGGTCTCTTCCGGGTTGCTGATCAGCTTGCCGGCCGCGGCGAATTGGGCCAGGGCCTCGTTGTGCCGGCCCTCCTGCTCGAACAGGTCACCGTAGGTCATGAGGAGGTTGAAGTCGTCCTTCTCCAGGCTGATTGCGTCGGCCAGTGCGGCCAGGGCTTCCTTGCGATAGCCGAAGCCGGCGCAGACCTCCGCCAGCCGAGCCAGGTTTTTGGCATTGCGGTTCGCGCCCTCGGCGATGGGCCGCCAGGTAGCCAGCGCCTCTTCGCCGCGCTTCAGGCTGTGATAGTATTCGCCAAGGTACTCGCGGTACTGGGCAGCATCCGGCGCCAGCTCGATTGCCTTCTTGTAGAGGGCGATGGCCTCGTCCGCGGCTCCGGCCGAGCGCATCAAGTCTGCGGTCTGCGAGGCGATCACGGGATCTTTGGGTTTCTTCTCCAGCAGCCGTTGCCAGATCGCGACGGCGGCTGAGCGCCGCTCGGCCTCGGGCTTCAAGGCGTCGCGCATGATGAGCTTGCCCCAGTCGCGCAAGGTGTCGGGATTGTTGGGGTCAGTCTTGTCGAGCGCCTCATATTCGCGGGCCGCGGCGGCGAAATTCTGCTCGAAGACGAATTGGTCGATGAGCGCTTGCCGCAATCCCCGGTGATTGGGGGCTGCGGCGACGCCCTTGCTCAACCAGCTGCGTGCCTCGGGAGCGCGGCCCTGCGAGGCAAGGTTTCGCGCCAGCCGCGCGATGGCATCCACGTCGGTAGGGTTCTTCTCCACCCATGTCTGGTAATACTTGGCCAGGCCGGCAAGATCGTCGTTGCGCAGGAAGACTTCCTCGATGCGGCGGCGCACGTCGCGATAGAGCCAGCTATCCGGATTCAGGTCGCCCAGCAACTTCTCGAAGTCGGCCAGGGCTTCCGACGTCTTCTTGAGCTTCACCTTGAGGTCGGCCGCATCCATGCGCAACGAGGTTTGCCGGTATTTATCTTCGGTTTGCGCGGCCAGCTTGAGGAGCCGCGGCAGCGCCTGCGCGAATTGCCCTTCTTCCACGAGCGTGGTGGCAATCTGTTCTTGCACGCGGGCATCGTCCGGAAAGAGCTTCTCCAGCCGGTTCCAGACTTCGAGCGCTTTTTCCGTGCGCTGCAAGCGCTGATAGACGCGGCCCAGGGCCTGGAAGGCATCGAGCAGATCATTACGACTTGGTTTGCGGGCGATGGCACGCTCAAATGCTTCCGCGGCGGCATCGGGCTGCCCGACCAGGATCAACGACTGGCCCTGGTAATAAGCCGGCATGGCGTTATCGGGGAGGTTCCCTTCCGCCTGCTTGAAGGCCGCGATGGCGGCGGCATCACGTCCGCGCTGGCTTTCCAGCAGGCCGACGATCATCCAGGACACGCCATCTTTGGGATTCTTTTTTGTCCGACCGGCATAGTCGCCGACCAGTTGATCGAGCGTGCCGCGTTCGACGTGGTAGCCATAGATTCGATCGAGGGCTGTGCCGCGCCGCGGATTACTCTCCAGAACGCGGCGGAAACGTTCCATGACAGCCCGGTCTTTTTCCTCCTCGGCGTCGGCCTTGTTCTTGTCGTCGGACTCGGTGATTCTTGCTGGAATTGCCTGCTTCTGTGTCTGACCCGCCCAGAGGCTGAGCCCGCCTGTAAGACAAAGCGTTAGGAATGCCCACATGAAGCGTCCGTACCACATAGATTGGTCTCCTGGGGATCGACCGGTCCGCCGCAAGCAATGATGAGCCGTTTGACTTCGGAATGGTTGACGGTTAGCATCAAACATGCTAACCGGCCAAAACCGCCAACGCAACTAGCGAGCCTCTCTTAATTTGGGAGGCCCTGGAGTACCGGCATGAGCGCTGAAGAGATCAAAGACCAGCTCAATCAGTTCCGCAGCGACTTTCTGCGCCTGCGCCAGGAAATCGCCAAGGTCGTTGTCGGCCAGGACGAAATTGTCGAGGGCACGATGGGCGCCCTCATCGCCGGCGGCCACGTGCTCCTGGAAGGAGTGCCGGGACTTGGCAAGACGCTGTTGGTGCGCACCGTCGCGGACGCCTTGCACCTGAAGTTCTCCCGCATCCAGTTTACTCCCGACCTGATGCCGGCCGATCTCATCGGCACCAACGTCGTCCTGCAAAGCGCCGATGGCGGTCGTCGCTTTGAGTTTCAGAAAGGGCCTGTCTTCGGCAATATCATCCTGGCCGACGAGATCAACCGGGCCACGCCGAAGACGCAGTCCGCGCTTCTGGAAGCGATGCAGGAGCACAGCGTCACCATCGCCGGCTACAGCCATCGGCTTCCCGAGCCGTTCTTTGTGCTGGCAACGCAGAACCCGCTGGAGATGGAAGGAACCTATCCGTTGCCCGAGGCACAACTGGACCGCTTCTTCTTCAAGCTGCTCGTACAGTATCCGAAGTTCGACGACATGGAGGCGATTCTCGACCGCACCACGGAGATAAACAAACCGCAGGTACAGCCGGTGTTCGATGGGGAGCGCATCCTGGCGCTGTCCAACCTGGCCAGGCAGATTCCCATCGCGACCGAGGTGCGGCGCTATGCCATTACCGTCGTGTTGGCCACGCACCCGGAACACGAGCTGGCAGCGCCCATGGCAAGGCAATACGTGCGCTACGGCAGCAGCCCGCGCGGCGCCCAGGCCATCATCCTGGCGGCCAAGCTCCGCGCCATCCTCGACGGCCGTTACCACGTCGCCCGCGAAGACATCCGCGCCGTGGCCCCCATGGCCCTGCGTCACCGCATCATCCTGAATTTCGAGGGCCAGGCCGATGGCGTGCCGACCGACGCCGTCATCGCCAATGTCTTGAAGACGGCGGCCGAACCGGCCGAGGTGCCGGCTTGAATCCTCGCAGCGGGAGACCGTGGTGGCATTGTTTGACTCCGACTTCTTGAAAAAGCTCGAATACCTGTCGCTCATCTCCAAGCGCGTCTTCCGCGGCTCGCTCATGGCCCAGCGGCGCACCATGCAGCTCGGCACCGGCATCGAGTTCGCCGACCATCGCGAATACACGCCGGGCGACGACTTTCGCTACATCGATTGGAATCTTTTCGCCCGCCTCGACGAACTGCTCCTCAAGCGCTTTCAGGAAGAAGAAGACCTGCACGTCTATTTTCTGCTGGACTGCTCGCGGAGCATGGCCTTTGGCGAGCCGCCCAAATTCGACTTCGCCCGCCAGGTGGCCGCCGCCCTGGCCTACATTGCCCTGGCCGACCTCGACCGCATTGCCGTGATCGGCTTCGCCGACGACATCGTCGCCGACTTCCCGCTGACGCGCGGCAAGGGCCGCATCCTGTCGCTGCTCAAGTTTCTCGAAACGCTGGAGCCGTCCGGCGCCGACACGAACCTGGAACGTGTCGCCACCGGCTTCATCCACCGCGAGCAGCGCCGCGGCCTGGCAGTGGTTGTCAGCGACCTGTACGACTCGAATGGCTTTCAGCGCGGGCTCGATCTGCTCCGCCATCGCAGGTACGAGCCGCACATCGTGCAGATCCACGACCGCTACGAAAAGGAGCCGGCCGATATGCTGGGCGACGTCGAGATGTGGGACGTGGAATCGGGGATGTCCCGCAAGGTGACGGTGACAGAAAAAAACCTGCGGCACTACCACCAGCTCTTCCATGAGTTTCAAACCCAGGTACAGGGGTATTGCAACCGCCACGGCCTGGGCTGCACGCGAACCACCACGGACATTCCCTTTGACCAGCTGATCCTGCGCATGATGCGTCAAGCCGGCGCCGTGCGCTAGCAAGGTGACATGAACCTAGCCAATCCACTTGCCCTCCTCTGGGGGCTGCTGCTTGTCCCCATTGTGATCTTCTACATACTGAAGATCCGGCTGAAGCGCGTTCCGGTCTCGACCGTCCTTTTCTGGAGGCAGATCTTTGACGAGAAGAAACCGCGCTCCCTCTGGCAAAAACTGCGGCACCTGGTTTCCTTGCTCTGCCAACTCGCCTTTCTCTTCCTTCTGGTTGCGGCCCTGGCCAGGCCGTTCTTCTCCTGGGAAGCTCTGAATGCACGGCGAATCGTGCTCGTTGTCGATAATTCTGCAAGCATGAACGCCACCGACGTGCCGCCTTTGCGCCTGGCCCGTGCCAGGGAGGAAGCCCAGCGCGTGATCGGCGGCCTGCGCTTCCGGGATGAGATGGCAATCGTCGTTGCCGGCAGCCAGCCACGCGTGGTCTGCGGCATGACGGGACATCAGAAAACACTCCGCAAGGCGGTCGAAGAGATCGCCGCGACGGACGGGCCGACGCAGCTAGCGGGCGCTGTCGCCATCGCGCGGCGGCTGGTCCAGGGCGAAGGCAATGCCGGGCAAAACCGCATCGTCGTGATCAGCGACGGCTGCGACCAGGCCGCAGCCGAGCTCGCCCAGGCGCCGGACATTGCCTTGATCGGCATCGGCCGCCGCACCGGCAACGTCGGCATCACGCGCTTCCAGACGCGGCGCAGCACCATCGACCCGATCGGCTACGAGATCCTCGCCGAGGTCGCCAACTTCGCCGACGAACCCGTGGTCGATTTGCGTCTCGCGATCGCCCTGGACGGCAGGACCATCGATATCAAGCCGCTCAAGCTCGAGGCCAACGGCCGCTGGAGCGAGGTCATCGAGAGCACCACGGCCGAGGGCGGCATGCTCACGGCCGAGCTGGTCATCAAGGTGGACAAGGATTATCAGCCCTACGCCGACGCGTTGCTTGCCGACAACAAGGCCTGGGCCGTGCTGCCGCGGCGCGACCCTATCCCGGTCCACATGCACAGTCCCCAGGGAAATCTCTTCTTGCAAAAGGTTCTCGAAGCCAACCCGCTCGTGCAGTTGACGACCTCCAGGGAATTGCCGAAGCAATTCGCCACCGGCGCGATTGCCGTCTTCCATCGCCAGACGCCTGGGAAGTTGCCTCCCGGCAACGTGCTCGTGGTCGATCCGGCCAACGATTGCGATTTGTGGAAAATCGGCGACAAGCTGCAAAGCCCGATCGTGACGCAGCAAGACAAGGACTCGCCCCTGATGGCTCACGTGCGGCTGGACAATGTCCTCATGCCCGAGGCCCGCAAACTCAGTTTCACTGCCGCCGCCGGCACGCCGCATCCGCTGGCCGTTGCCGTGAGCGGCGATCCGCTTTTCGTCCTGATCGACCGGCCCGAGGGCAAGGTGGCCGTCCTGACGGTCAATCTCGACCTGGGCGATTTGCCGTTTCGGACCGCCTTTCCCATCCTGGCGATGAATACGCTCGCCTCCTTCACGAGCAGCCTGGGCGAACTGCATGAGGCGCTAGCGGCCGGAGCTACAGCCGAGGTCACGCTGTCGGCGTCCCCGAACGCCTTTCTCCTGCGCGCTCCCGATGGCGCCACGCGCCGATTGCCCGAGGCGGTGGGAAGAACGACCGTGGGACCGTTTGACCGTTGCGGCGTCTGGGAGATAGTAGTCGATGCGCCTGGCGCGGCGCCCGTCCAACAGTTTGCTGTCAACCTGATGAACAAAGCCGAAAGCGACTTGCGGCCGCCGGAAAGCCTCGCCGCCAGGGAGTCGGCAGTTGACGCCGGCCTGGCAGGCGGATTCCTGGGCGGCCCGGCGTGGTGGTATTTGACGCTGCTGGCGTTCGGATTGGCGGCGTTGGAGTGGTATCTCTATCAACGGCGTTGGATCAGCTAGCAGCCTGTTGAAAAAGGTGTCTGGAACCCTCAAGGCCTGCGAAAACCCGGAACTTATGTTAGCCGCAAGGTTCCAGACACCTTTTTCAACAGGCTGCTAAGCCGGAGAGGACGGATGCCCCTGGAACTTACGCAACCCCACCTGCTGCTCGGGCTGTTCGTGCTGCCTGTCCTGGCTTGGTACTTCTACCGCGGCCTGACCGATTTCTCACGCTGGCAGCGCCAGGTCACACTGGTCGCGCGTGCGTTGGTGGTTTGCCTGCTCGTCGCGGCCCTGTGCGGCCTCACGTGGCTGAAGCGCTCTCAGGATCTCTTTGTCGTCTTTGCCATTGATGATAGCCTGAGCGTCGGCGATGAGGCCAAGCCGGCCATCGACTCCCTGATCGCCCAGGCCACCGCGGCCGCCCGCGGCAACAAATATGCTTTCCTCAGGTTCGGCGCCGAACCCGGGCCTGTCCTCCAGGACATGACCGCCCAGCAAAGCTTCAATCGCCAGGGTACGAACATCGCCGCGGCTCTCGATGTAGCCGCCGCAGCCATTCCCCCTTCTTACGTGCCGCGCATCGTTGTTCTGAGCGACGGCAACGAAACCAGCGGCGACGCCGTCCGGACCGCCATGCGCGGCACGATCCCGATCTTGACCGTGCCGCTCCCGGTGCGTACTGATCCCGAGGTGCAAGTCTCGGCCGTCAATGTGCCGGCGCAGATTCGCGAAGGCGAGCCCTTCTATGTCGAAGTGCTCGTCGATTCCAACCACGACGATGAGGGCCAGGTGCAAGTCTTTCGCGGCGCCCACAAAGTCGTCGATGAGAAGGTCAAAATCAAGACAGGGGAAAATCGCTTCCGCTTCCGTCAACAGATCGCGTCGGAACGCATGGCCGAGTTCACGGCTCGGATAGCGGGATTCAAGGATACGCTCCTGGACAACAATGTCGCCCGCGGGCTGGTGTTCACCAACGGCAAGCCCAGGGTGCTGCTCGTCGATAGCGACCTCAAGCAGTCCAAGTATCTGGCTTCCGCCCTGGAGCAGGAAGGCATCAAGGTCGATGCCCGCCCGCCGCAGGGCATCCCGGACAGCCTGTCGGACCTGCAGAATTATGAATTGCTCATGCTCTCCAATGTGCCGGCCACGGCGCTGAACACACGGCAAATGAACATGATCCGTTCCTACGTGCAGGAGCTGGGCGGCGGCCTCATCATGATCGGCGGCGACCAGGCCTTCGGACTGGGCGGCTACTACAAGACCACCATCGAGGAGATCCTGCCCGTCCGCAGCGATTTCGAGAAGGAGAAGGAAAAGCCCAGCCTGGCGATGGTGCTGGTGATAGACAAGTCCGGATCGATGGGCGGCATCAAGATGGAAATGGCCAAGGACGCCGCCCGCGCCGCGGTCGAATTGCTCGGACCTAAGGACAAGGTGGGCGTCATCGCCTTCGACGCCGACACTTTCTGGATCGCCGAGGTGCAATCGGCCGCCAACAAGGGCCACGTCATCGACAAGATCAGCACCATTGAAGCCGGCGGCGGCACCATCATGGGGCCGCCCATGGAGTCCGACTACGAAGCCCTGCAGAGCACCCCGGCCAAGCTCAAACATATTATCGTCCTCACCGACGGCGTCTCCGAGCCGGCCGATTTTCCCGGCATCGCCCAGAACATGACGCAGGCGAAAATGACCTGCAGCACCGTGGCCGTTGGCGACGACTGCGACTTCGAGCTGCTCAAGGAAATCGCCCGCATCGGCAACGGCCGCTACTACCAGGCCGAGGATCCCAGCAACATCCCCCAGATCTTTGCCAAGGAGACTGTCACCGCCAGCAAGTCGGCCATCAACGAGCAGCCGTTCATCCCCATTGTCACCCGCCCTTCGCAAGCACTTGCCAATATCAAGTTCGACGAGGCCCCATTCCTGCTCGGCTACGTGACCACGCGGCCGAAGCCCACCAGCGAGCTGGTCCTGGCCAGCGAGCGCGGCGACCCGCTCCTGTCCTGGTGGCGCTACGGGCTGGGCATGTCCGTGGCGTTCACTTCCGATGCCAAGAGCCGTTGGGCCGCCGAGTGGCTGAGCTGGCCGGGCTATAGCAAGTTCTGGGCGCAGGTGGTAAGGCATGCCATGCGCAAGTCGGACGCCAAGGGCGTCTTTGTGCAGGTCGAGCAGAAGGACGGCAAGGCGACGGTCACGCTGGACGCCGTCCAGCCCGACGGCCGTTTCTTGAACGAGGCCGCGACCGAGCTCACGGTCATTGAGCCGCACGGCAACGAGAAGAAGATCGCCATGGCCCAGACGGCCCCGGGCCGCTACGCGGCGGAGTTTCCCGCCGACAAAACGGGGGCTTACCACGTCCACATTAACCAGCAGGTGAAAGGCCAGCAGGCCGGCCAGCAATCGCGCGGCCTGGTGGTGAACTACGATGAGGAATTGCGCATTCGACCCGTGAATGAAAAACTGCTGGAAACGCTCGCCCAGGTGTCGGGTGGCACTTTTCGTCCCGCGCCCGACGCCGTATTCGCCCCGGACGAACGGTCGGCTGCCCAGGCCTTGCCGCTGTGGCCGTATTTGCTGATTGCCGCGGCCTTGATCTTCGTCGGCGACGTCGCCCTGCGGCGGATCGACTTTGACCTGCTTCTCGGCCGAACGAAGCCGCCGCTCAAAATGGTTTGGAAGAAACTGTGAATTTGCTATACGCGGTCCCGGTGAAAGCGTATAATCGCCGGCGCAGCGAAGTCGCCCTTCCCCACTGCTACCTGGAGAATTGCCATGAAACAGGCTCTCTATGCCGCGCTCAAGCCCACGCGGGCTCGCAAGCAGGTGCTGTTTATCCTACGCTGCATGGCCGTTGGCCTGGCTGTCTCGGCGATTGTGGGGCTGGTTCTTGGCCTCGGCCGGTTAGCGCTGGGTCTTGAACTCTCGTGGGGCACCCGGCTGGGCGTTCTGGCCGCCGGTCCCGTCGCCGGTCTCTTGTTTGGCTGGTTGAGGCGGCGAAGTTGGCATGAAGCCGCCACCGCCATCGATCAACATTACGAGCTCAAGGACCGCACGGTCACAGCCCTGGCATTTGCCCAGCAGCCGGTCGTGACCGATCTCCATGCGCTGCAGATGGCGGACGCCATGAGCCGGCTCGGTACGATTGAGGCCGGTGCCGTGGCGCCGCTCAAAGTGCCGCGTGCCTGGCTGCTGCAGTTGGGGGCCCTGGCTATTGCAGCCGTACTGCTGGCGTGGCCTCTCAAGCCGCAGGAAGCCGGCGCCAGCCCCGCGTCCACTCCTGAATACATCACCGCCATGGCGCTCGAACAAAAGGAGAAGCTCGCCGCCCTGGAACGCAAGCTTTCCGAGACCGCACAGGATCTTGAAGACGAAAAGGCAGACGACGACAAGAAGGGACTCCGTGAGCTGATCGAAAAGCTCTTGCAAAAAGTCGAGGAATTGAATCAGCCCGGCACCGATGAGAAGGAAGCCCTGGCAAAGCTCTCCGAGATGCAGGCCGAAGTGCAATCGCTGGCCAACCAGCTTAACATCGCCGCCCTGGACGGCCAGCTCTCCTCGCTGGGCACGGCCCTGGCTGCTTCCTCGCCCTTTGAAGGCGCCGGCAAGGCGCTGCAGGACGGCAAGCTCGAAAAGGCTGCCCGGGAGCTGGACAAGATCGAAGAAGTGAAGCTGACTCCCAAGGAAGCCAAGGCCCTGGAGGAGAAGCTGAAGCAGCTTGCCAAGCAAATGGGCGAGGCCGGCCAGGGATCGCTCGGCGACGCCGTGGCGGAGCTCGCCGACAATATCAAGGGCGGCAAGGGCAAGGTCGGCAAGGCGACCCGCAACCTGGCCAAGAAAGTCAATAATGCCATCAAGCGGCGGAAAGTCAACGACCTGTTGACGGCCCAGGTGGAAGAGTTGAAAGACTGCAAATGCAACTGTCAGATGAACGGCGGCGCCCGCTTGCGGATGCCGCAGAAATCCAATAATCCTTCGAGCACCTGGGGCCGGACCATCAGCGGCAATGTCGACGGCGAAAAGACCAAGCTGCCGAGCACGCGCACCGATCAGCAAATCACCGGCACGCCCGGCGCGGAAGGCGATTCGGACGTCGAAACGACGGCCACGCCCGAAGCCCGGCAACGCGCCAGCCGCGAGTACAAGGACAAGTACGAGAAGTTCAAGAAAGAATCCGACGCGGTCCTGGAGGGCGAGCCGATCCCGCTCGGTCACCGGCAGATGGTGAAAAAGTACTTCGAGCTGATTCGGCCTTCCAATGCCGACGCGACGCCGGAAAAGAAGGAAACCGGAAAGCCGAAGTAAACTCGGAGCCGGCCATCATCATTGCGGAGCAACAAGGCGTACATATCGGCCAACGCCGGCGTGCTTTGAGGATATTGGCCCTGGTCCGTCAACGCACCCGCTAACGCGGCATCCATGTTCGCTGGGGGGAGCGCCTTCATGCCACTTCACAGCGCCGGCGGGCTATAGTTCTCAAACTCCGTGTTCTGCATGAATTCTCTGATCGTCATCGGCGTCCGCGTAAGTTCCGATGGGGCAAAGGTGAACAGAGTCACGATGTCTCGTTGGGTCTCCGGAGGGAGCTTATCGAGCTGTTCCTCGACCATCGCGTCTCGCCTCTCGCGTGACATCCCCTCGAACCGGCTATCGATCACGCGCACTCGAATGGACGCAGAGTTGTAGCGATAGGCATCCACCTGCTCGAAGTGCGGCCGGAGATGATCTTCAACCATCCGCGTTTCGGCAGTGCGTTTCTTTTCCCAGGGCGGCGTAGTGGCTGTCGTCATGGCATCTGCCCTTCTACCCAATGATAGACTTCTCGCGCGGTACGGAGCAGGCCGTTCGTCTCGCCGGTGTCTCTTCGCCCTATCTCGTACCGCAGATCAGTCGTCCAGTCGAACCGACGCATCCTCTTGGCAAGCTCCGGAGTAAGGGCAACACCTCTTTCTCTCAATCTGTCAAGCAGAGTTTCGGCTTTATGGTAGGTAGCTCCGTGCGTCAGTTGATCCAACATTGCTGGCCTCTCCGCTTCGGGTGTTTTCTCCAAGATGAGCGCCTTGAACGAGCACTCTACCGAGTAACCGCCGATGTACTGTGCTTCCAAGGTGAGGCGTAGCTTGTCCATTATCTCTTCGGCAGCGGTGAGCCGCTGAAGAGCCACTCTCAGAAAATCCCGAGGAGTCGTCGGCTGCATCCTTCTGCTCCGGATCGACACGCTCGCCTAAGAGGCGTGCACATTATCTTGCTCGCGACCGGGGAGAGCAAGGGCGCTTGGCTGCCGGCATCAACGCTCAGGAAAATGATCGCCCGGCTCCACGAGGAACTCGCTTTGTACAAGGGCGGCCGAAAGAAGGGCCGAGGAAGCGGGTGAGCCCGACCTCGCGCTGCGCAGCCGGATTAGTTCGGCGTCGTGCTTGTGGTCCGCCGGCCAGATCGAACAGGGTCGGCAAGCCTTGGAAAAACTACAAGCGTAGTATCCGGCGCAGGCGAAAGAGATCCAGCAGGTCATTGCCGAGCTGACACGGGATTATCTTCCCAATCAAGGAAGCAATTGATCCAGGGCTTGTAACGCGGTCGCCCAGGCCGGACGCAGCGTGCGATACGAATCCCACCAGGCGCTGAGAATGCCGGCCGTGGCCTTTTCCGCAGGGCCCATCCACAGCGCGGTTGCTTGTGGCAGCCTCGCCTCGAGCGAGCCATCCAGCCCAAGCTCCGCCGCCGATAATACCACCGGGATCATGGCCAGGCAGGCGACCTGCGTCAGGCGCCTAGGGCGCAAATGCTCGGAATAGCGAGGCAGGTCGAGATTCAAAGAAGACAGCAGCCAGGCCAGGCGCAGGACCTCCGGGAGCTCGGCAACCGGATCGGCGCCGACGGCCTCCATGCGCACCGAATTGTAAGGCAGGTGCGCCGTTCCGCCGCCGCCCAGCACCGGATGGACCATGAGCACGGCCCCCTCTTCGACCAGCAATCCCGGCTCGGTCCAGCGCAGAACCCCGCTCAACAGCCCTTCACCCTGATAACTCCACCGCTGCCGCAGGTCCCGCGCCGCCGAAGCAGTCTCTTCCTGCGCATGTGGGATTACCCTGGTGAAAGCCGTCTTCACGTCATTGAGCGGGCCGCAAAGCCGGGCCACGCGCGTGGCAGCGCATCGGCACGGCCCATCACCTTGGTCAATGTGACCTGCGTGAGCTCCTGCGAACCCTGGATGCTGGCGGCAAGCGGAACGACATGCGACCAAAAGGCATCGGGCGGGACTCCCTGTTCCAGCAAGGTCTACAACAAGGCGGTCACCGGAGCCGTCAACGCACCTGCTAACGCGGCATCCATGTTCGCCGGCGAGCGCAGCCAGGCCTCGGCGGCGTGCAGGCAACTGACCATTTCACTGGCCTGCCAGGTGAGCTTCACTCAACAGCTCCGCATCAAACGACGTTGCTTTCGTGCCGAGAAGTACCGTCCGCATGTTCGCCGGTGCCGGCGGACGGCTGGCATTTCCCATCTGTAGTTTAGCGTGTGGCCGCTCGGAAATTAGCCGGTTGCTCGATTCTGCACATGACTTAGCCTCAGTCGTGCCGGGGCCGGCTCCCTCCGGCTAATCGATGCTTGGCCTCTTGCTCTTGACCGCGGCGCGCTGGCAAACGCCATCATGGCGTTCGGGGCGCGCGCCCCGGCTTACCTTGGGAAGAAAAAAATCTCCAGCGGCCTCTGAGTCTCCAAGCAATGTTCACGGGCTAAAATCAGCTGGCACCGTCGCAGAACTTATCTCTTCGGTCTGCCATCTCAACTCAATCGCACTAACACGTGCCCCAGGAGCCCTCGGCTACAGTCGAGAACGGGGTGGTGAGAAATGCGGGCTAAGGTGGTCCGTAAAGCAGGGTATACCCGGTTTAGTACGTACGTGCCAGGTGGTACAAAACTCGATGTCCCGTTTTCATTTCCCCAGGAGGCTTTCTGGCCAGGGAGTCAGCGAGCAAGAAACGGATAGCTAGGTCGAGTGCCCCGGATGTCGGAACTACTGGCTTGCCAGGCGCCCGGCTCGACCCATGTCAGCTGGCAATTTGCCAGCCGGTTTTGCGTAAAATGACCTGCGCTGCCCGGAAGGATTTCCCATGAAAGCTGACATTCCCGAGGACCTCATCGACAGGATGATGGTGAAATGTGGCCGTCGCTGCTGCATCTGTCGCCGGTTTCGACCGACCAAGCTGCAGGTTCACCACATTCGGGAGCGGGGCCAGGGTGGGGGAAACGACGAAGATAACCTTATCGTCACGTGCCTGTCGTGCCACACCGACGTTCACTCGAAGGTTCCTTTCGCTCGCCGGTTTTCTTGGGATGAGCTGAAGGGGCACCGGGATGCGCTGATTGTCGTAGTGGCCAGAGGCATCTTTCCTATCGATGATACGGACGACACGGACGAGGCCATAGCGACCGTCGTGGACAGGCTCCGCAGTTCGGCGGGGGCGAAGCCCGAGCTGATGCCTGAGGCGGTCGAAATGCTCTTGCGGGCTGCCAATACGGAGGGCAACAGACAGGGCATGATTATCGTCCGCCAGATGAATAACGGAACGACCTTTATTGCTGGCGAACGGGCTGTTAACACGCCAGGGGAAAGGCGAGCGGAGGCAAGATACAGACGCAGCTTCCGCCAGCTGGAAGATTGCGGGCTTGTTGAACTGGAGCCAGAGAGCCAGAGCGTGTATTCCCTCACTCATTCCGGCTATCTTCTCGCCGACGAACTAGCTGCCCGCGGCGAACAAGCCTTGTTGGCTGAAGAAGGCTAGCTCCCGCAGAAATCCTGCTCGAGCCATGCCGAATAAGAAGGGAGGGGGACAGAGCCCGACACTGCGCCAGGATCCGTTTCCTTATCGTAGCGTGAGGGTGGCAACCAGCATGAAGATAGCATGAGCCGGCCGAAGGAAGCCGAAGTATTCGTGCTCAATCCAGCGAAATCACTGGATTGCCCGATGGTTCCCAAACTGGAAGTGTCTCTCCGGCGTCGGCCAACATGCGCCAAGAGCCGTTGTAGTTGAGGCAAAACGCGTACAGCAACAGGTACGCATAGTTGCTGAACAACTGGAGAATTTCCGGGCGCACGCCCGGCTCGACCTCGAAGATCTCCACTCCCGAGGAGTACCCCAGTTTGGTGCCGACGCTATTACCCAGGCAGTTGGGGTGCGAAAACTCACAAAGCCGGCCATACCATGTGGTCATCCCATTGTCATTTGGAAATCCAAGTTCTGCTG
>DASZFN010000491.1:0-4825 GCA_035939715.1 Gemmataceae bacterium
TAGCGTCTCCAGCCTATCCCGCTCGGATCGTCTTGCTGTTCCTCGCCACGGCCGCCGGAGAGCTGGAACCGTAAGATCTCTAGCCGCCGCCGCGGTTCGGTGTAGCGTGTAGGTCGGCGGCCTGCCCCCAGAGGCGGGGAACCAGCCGACCAGTCCGCCGAACGTGCGGCCGCGGTTTTTGTCTTCCCCCTTTGTCTTCCCTTCGACGATGAACGCCTGGATGCAATGCGCGATGGTGGGCGGGCCTCGCTACGTTCGGAAGATTTGCTGAATACTTACCGCGCTGATTGACGCCGTCCGGCTTTGCGGAAATAATACCTATGCGAACCCATTTTTAACCGTAAAGCGAATTGCTACAAGCAGCTAAACACACCGGCCCATTGGCCCGGCATCAAAAGGGAAAAAGTGCTTTTCGGGCGCGCTTATCCTTTCGCGCGCGGACGCCTTTTGATCATCCTGGCCGTCGCCGACAGCGGCCATTCATCATGAAGGAGTCGCATCATGCCGCAAGCTTTTCAACGCCAACGGTGGCAAAAGCTACTCCCGCATTCTTCGCGTCGCCTTTCGCGGCAGGAAGCACACAGAAGCCCAGGCTATCGCCTGCGTGCCAGGCCCTTTCTCGAATGCCTGGAAGAACGCTGCCTGCTCACTCTGTTCGAGCCGGCGATCGTGATCACCGGCGGTCACCAACTCGCTGCCGGCCACTTCACCAGTGACGGCAAGCTCGACCTGGCCGGGATCACGCGTCTGCCCGGCGCCAGTCAGAATACGCTGCAGATCATGCAATTTGTCGGCACCACCTTGCAAGTATTGACCACCACACCCACCGACCTGGGCCAGCCCCTGGTCGCTGCCGACGTCAACGGCGACGGCAAGCTCGACCTGATCGGTCTCACGAGCGGCGGCGTGGAGGTGCTCCTGGG
The DNA here is from genome assembly GCA_035939715.1 of Gemmataceae bacterium. Lineage (GTDB taxonomy): Bacteria > Planctomycetota > Planctomycetia > Gemmatales > Gemmataceae > DASZFN01. Next base: position 924 of record DASZFN010000491.1, read on the forward strand.
CAACGGCGACGGCACTTTTCAGACGCCGAAAACCTCCTCTTCTCCCCCGCTCTCCAACTCTTTGGCGGTCGGCGACTTCAACGGCGATGGCAAGCTCGACGTCGTCGCGCTCGGGCAAGACAGCAAGGCGTACGTGTTCCTGGGCAACGGCGACGGCACTTTTCAGACGCCGAGGGGGTTTACCTTCAGCACCGGGGGGTTCGATGGCCGAATCCCAGCCTTTGTGGCCGTGGGCGATTTTAACGGCGATCACAAGCTCGATGTCGCCGTCACGAGATTCGACGGCGGCATGGCGTTGCTCCTGGGCAACGGCGATGGCACCCTGGCCGCCCCGACCGTCTTCGACGTCGGCCCCGAGCCGGGCCAGCTTGTCGTCGCGGATTTCCGCAATGACGGCAAGCTCGACGTGGCCGTCTCGGACGGCTTTGCCAACGCGGTAACCCTCCTGCTCGGCAACGGCGACGGCACCTTTGCCGCGCCGCAAAGGCTGACCGTCGGCCCGTCCAACTCGGCCGCCTCCGACCTGGCCGTGGGGGACTTCAACGGCGACGGCAAGCTCGACCTGGCCGTCATCAGGCGTCAAGGTCCGCCGCCGAATAAAGTCAGCGTCCTCTTCGGCAACGGCGACGGCTCCTTTGCCCCGTTCCAGGCTTACCCGATTGGCGGAATTGCTGACCACATTCTCGCAGGTGACTTTAACGGCGACGGCCGGCTTGACGTGGTAACGAATGATGTCAGTGTGCTCCTCAACGGCAGCGGCATAACCGGCGGCACTGCCAACCAGCGCTTTGTCGATCAGCTCTACCACGACCTCCTGCATCGCCCGGCCGATCCCGGCGGGCTGGCCTTCTTCACCGGCCTCCTGATCAGGGCATGACCCGCTCTCAGGTGGCGCTCGCCATCGAGGGATCGCCGGAATATCACGGCGTGCTCGTGGAGAGTCTCTATGGCCAGTATCTGGGACGGGCGGCCGATCCCGGCGGGCTCACGGACGGCGTCAACTTCCTCGCCCAGGGCGGCACCACGTCACAGCTGACGGCTTTCCTGCTCGGCTCCGACGAGTACTTTGCCAACCACGGCAGGTCGAACATCAATTTCGTGCACGGGCTGTACCTCGATGTGATCCCGCAGCATTTCGCCGAGGACGGCGGTCCGCAAAGCTGGGCCCGGCTTCTGGACGCCGGTACGTCCAGGACCCTGGTCGCCCTGGCTATCCTTCAGTCCCCGGAAGGCATCCAGGAACAGGTCGAACTCCTGTACCTGCGCCTGTTGCGCCGTGAAGCCGACGCGGGCGGTCTCAACACGTTCACCGCCGCCCTGGAAGCCGGCTTGCCAAGCTCGCTGGCGCTCGCTCTCATCGTGGGGTCGGACGAATATCTTTCCGAAGTGTGAAGCAAGCGCTGTCAGTACGCTAAGGATCACGATTCGCATGCTGTGGCGACACGCGTGGCTCGGTCCCGCAAAAAAAGAAATGCGCCGGCCGGTTCAAACGCACTATTATGCAGGATGAAAACACTGTTGCGGGAACACGGTCATGGCCAATGGCCAGATGCAGACATTACTGAAACACCTGCGGAAGGTCCTCGCGCCGCGCAGGGAAAGCGGGGCGTCGGACGGGGAACTGCTCGAACGTTTTTTCGCCTCTCATGACGAAGCGGCGTTTGAACTCCTGGTCTGGCGGCATCATCGCATGGTCCTGGGTGTGTGCAGCCGGACTCTGTCGGATGCCAACGATGTCGAAGACGCCTTCCAGGCCACGTTCCTGGTCCTGGCCCGCAAGGGCAGATCCATTCGTAAGCGGGGATCGCTGTCGAGCTGGCTCTTCGGAGTCGCCCGCCGCGTGGCGCTGGAAACCAGCCGAGGGAACCGGCGGCTGCAACCCTGTCGGGCGCCCCTCCCGTCATCCTACCCCGAGCCTGCTGATGAATTGATGCACCAGGAATTGCGTGGCATCTTCGATGAGGAGCTGGGGCGGCTGCCGAAAAAGTACCGCGCTCCAGTGGTCCTGTGTTACCTCGATGGCATGACCTACGAAGAGGCGGGGCGGCACCTCGGCTGTTCGAAGGGTACGATCTCGACCCGCCTGACGCGGGCGCGCGAATTGCTGAGGGCGCGGCTGGCAGGCAGAGGGCTGGCGGTCACCGCCGGTTCGCTCGCGGCATGGCTGTGCGAGAATGCGGCATCCGTCGGCAGAGCCAATTCGCTGGTGCTGCCAACGATCCAGGCTGCGGCGTCGATGGCGGCTGGGAAAGCGGTGGCTCCGGGAACGATCTCGTACAAGGTCGCCGCTCTTGCTGAAGGAGTAGCAAAAGCAATGTTCATAACCAAGCTCAAGGCGCTGATTGCGGTTGCTGTATTGTTGGGGATCGTTGCCTGCGGAGGGGCTTTCCGTTCACAGAATACTGCCGTCGTGCAGCCCGGCCCGGATGACAAAGCGGCAGCGCCGGGAAGTCCGACCGGCACGGAAGCGAACGGGATGCATGTCGTTGGAACTTTTGCTCCCGGCGCATCTCAAGATAAGAAGTCGCTTCGTGAAGGATCTAAGGCTGGAGACAGGAAAGAACTGGTTCCAGGAATTGCTTTCCGATGGTGTCCGGCAGGCAAGTTCAGAATGGGAGAGGGAGACGACGCAGTCGACGTTGAGCTTTCCAAAGGCTTCTGGCTCGGAGAAACAGAAATCACACAAGGACAATGGCAGAAACTCATGGGAACGACTCCCTGGTCGGGCCGGATCGGGTGGGGCCAGCCCCCCGGCCCAGGCAACCCGCCTCCGAAAGAAGGACCCGACTACGCAGCAAGTTACATAAGCCATGACGATGCGCTGTCGTTTTGTCAGAAGCTGACGACTCAAGAACAAGACGCCGGTCGCTTGCCCAAAAGTTGGAAATATTCGCTGCCAACCGAAGCCCAATGGGAATATGCATGCCGAGCGGGAACGAAGACGAAATTCTCGTTTGGTGACGATGAGTCTCAGTTGAGTCAGTATTCATGGTCCTGGAATCCAGCTCTCGCCCCACGAAACATTGCAGGATTCGTCCACGAGGTTGGATTGAAGAAGCCGAACGCCTGGGGTTTGCGGGATATGCATGGAAATGTCTGGGAATGGTGCAGTGACTGGTATGCAAGCAGGCGTTCCGGAGGCAAAGATCCAGTTGGTCCCACCACACCGCCCCCACCGGGCGCACCACCCCCGCCGGGCGTGCCACCCCCGCCGGACGGTACATCAGGCCGGAACCGGGTGGTTCGGGGCGGCAGCTGGAACCAGCCCCCTCTCGGCTGCACTTCAGCGAACCGGTTCTACTACAACCCCCGCCTCGGGGACAGCGTCCAGGGATTCCGGCTGGCCGCAGTTCCTGCGCGGCAGGACGACAAGAAGCCTATGGCGGAGAAACCTGTGGAGCCGGCAGCAAAACAGGAGAAGGAGAGCTTCACCGCCTGGGGCAAGGAGGTCGGCGGCCTGCAAGCGGGCTTGGGCTTTCGCCCCGGCGAGAAGCGGGCCTACAGCCACGGCGAGACGGTCAAACTGGTCGTCCGGGTCCGCAATGTCGGCAAGGAAGAGGTTACGTTCCAGTACGTAAGCCAGTTCCTCATCGAGATCCCGCCCGCCGTGACGGATGGCAAGGGCAAGCTGGTCCCCGCCGGACTTCGCAGCCTTTTCGGGGTTCACCTCCCGAAGCAAGTGAACCTGGCACCGGGGAAGGAAATCGAGCTTTACGGGGAGCTCGAGGTCAGGCCAGATTTTGGAACGGGGACGGTCAGCGTTCAGTACGGGCGGGTTTTTGGAAATTCTTCGTCCGGGCAAATCAAGCTCGACCCCAATCTGAGCAAGCTCGGCACCGGGAATCTGGAACTCGAAGTCAAGCCCGCTCCGCCCGCTGATCCGCCCCCAGCGACCAGTAAGG
>DASZFN010000492.1:0-12935 GCA_035939715.1 Gemmataceae bacterium
TCCTCTTATCCTTGTCTTCCCTTTCGAGTTACATGTGGACCCCGTCAAGGTTGCCGCCGGCGGCAAGGCCAAGGTCAAAGTGACGGCCGCGCGGGCAACGGGATATCAGGGCCCGATTGCACTGGAATTTCGCAACCTTCCGGCCAATGTCACTGCTCCAAAGGCCGTCATTCCTGCCGGACAGACCAACGCCGAAGTGGAGCTAACTGCCGCAGCGAATCCGGCGGCAGTGGATAAGACAGACGTCAACGTCTGGGGTACGGCGACCGCCGCCGGCAACCAGCAACGCCCCTCGGCCAATTTCACGGTCAGCGTGTCGAAGAAATAGTTCTGCAAACCTCTCACGGACCAGGCTCATGCTATCCTTCGCCAAGTTCGAACAGGGACTGACATACAACGACTTCCTGTCCCGCTATGCCAATGAGGGCCAGAAAGAGCGCTGGCGGCAAGTTCATGCGCAGGTCGCGCTGACGCCGGCCCAGCGGCAGTTGCTCGCCGGCTTTCGCCGGCAGATGAACGTCCTTTGCCTGGCCGGGGCCTGGTGTGGCGACTGCATCAATCAGTGTCCGATCTACGAGCATTTCGCCGCTGCCGCGCCGGTCATCCGCGTACGCTATCTCGACCGCGACGAGCACGCCGACGTCCAGCAAGAGTTGCAGATCAACACCGGCAAGCGCGTGCCGGTGGCGGTTTTCTTCAGCGAGGACGGCGCCGAGGTCGCCCGCTACGGAGAGCGAACGCTGAGCAAATACCGGCAAATGATGCTGACCCAGGCCGGCCCCATGTGCCCGACCGGCATTAACGCGCCCGGCGACGCGCTGCTTAGCCAGGTCACGCAGGACTGGCTCAACGAATTCGAGCGCGTGCAATGGCTGCTCTGTCTTTCGCCGCGGCTGAGGCAGGTGCACGGCGATTGAGCTACCTTACTTTTCTCATTTCTTCTCCCGTTGCGCATTCAGGTCCCAGATCCGCAATTTGCCGTCCTGGCAACCCGCGATGAGGCGCCTGGCATCCGGCGCGAACGCCAACACGGTGCCCGTTCCTTCCGGAGCGGTAAAAGCGAGCATCTCCTTACCGGTCTCCAACTCCCAGACGTGCACGCCCTTGCTTTTGCTTTGATGGGTCAAGACAGTGCCGCCCCCGTGCAGCCTGCTTCCCCAGCTCGATGCCAGATACCGCCCATCGGCAGAGATAGCCAGTCCCGTCCAGTATTCATCGAGACGATACCGTTCCCGGTTGCGTTGCATGTCCCAGACGGTAATCCGGGAGCCGCCGTCGAAGGACATGTTGCCGAAAACGAGGCCGCCTTGGCCGGCTGGCGCCAAATCAAGATACATCGCGGAGGCGATCAGGGTTTTGCCGTCCGGAGCAATCGCCACGCGCTGTCCCTTCACCGGCAAACGCCGGAGCTCCTTGCCTGATTCCGGATCCCAGAGGCGAACCTGGTCGCCCTGGGTGCTGCCCTTGAAGGATTCCGTCTCGAACGGGACGAACCCTCCTGAGGCCAGGATTGTGCCGTCCGGAGAAAAGGCCACGGAGGTCACCTTATGCCGGTGACCGCGCAGAACGCGCAGCTCCTTTCCCGTGGACGTGTCCCAGAGTCTGATCGTGCCGTCATAAGCGCAGGAAGCCAGCACCCGGTTATTCGGAGAAAAGGCGACACCGACCGCTTCCTTCCGGTGCCCTTCGAATGTACGCACCTCCTTGAGCGTGGCACTGTCCCAGAGTCGCACCAGGCGATCGGCCCCCGCGGAGGCAAACTGCTTGCCGTCGTTTGACAGGGCCAGTCCATAGACGCCGTTGGTGTGGGCGTGGATGCGCAAACGTTCCTTGCTCTGCTTCATATCCCAGACGTGAAGGTATTCATCCACGCCGGCATATATCAGCTCGTTGTTGTCGCTCAAGAAAATGATGGCCGTTACTTCCGCCGGGCTAGGCGGCGCACTCCAGCCGGGCACTACCCAGGCCAGGACCAGTCCAGCAGCCAGCGCGAACAGACAACGGGAACCCGGCATGACATCACCTCGCCAGTTGTTCCAGGGCGGTCTTCGCCTGCCTGGTCAGCGTGGCTTCGGCCCTTCCCTGGGACAGGTAAACCAGGACTTCACGGGCCTGGGCAGTGCCGATACTTTCCAGCACATGCACGGCTCGCGGCGGGCGCAGCCGTTCGCAGAATGAGCTGGGCTCTTCGATGCCACGCAACAATCGCTCGATTCTGCGGCGCACTTCCGCAGATGGTTGATCTTCGAGCGTCTCCTCCAGGGCGCCTTGAACCGATCTGCCCAGTTTCTCCAAATCACGCGTTGCCTGTTCGCGCACGGCGACCTGGTCGTCATCGAGATCGCGAAGCAGCCTGGCGGTTGGCGCCGGCAGAGGCTTCCGCGCCGGCAATGGCTGCAGGCGTTGCCGTATCAGCGCGACGGCCTCGTGCGGCTTGGCCGCGAGTTGTTGGGCCGCCGCATCCGCCTCGTCGAGGTCTCGGGAGGCCAGTCGCTGCCATGGCGTCTCCAGATCGGCCGTCTCTCCAACGCCCGGCGAGATAGGATTTGCCTTTTCCCGGCCGGAGACATCCCAAAGCAAGATCGTGGTGTCGTCGCCTGCGGAGGCGAGAAGCGCGCCGTCGGGTGAGAAGGCCAGCGCATGGACGAAGCCCGCATGGCCTGGAAACCCATGGCGTAACTTGCCGCTGGCCGCCTCCAGCAATTGAATCGAGCTCCGTGCATTGTCGCGTGCCGCGAGCGTGAACGCCAGCGTTCTGCCGTCCGGCGAATAAACGGGTGGGCATGTGATCCACGCCTTCACTTCCAGAAGCTTGCGCACCTGCCGGCCCGAGGCTGCGTCCCAAAGGTCGATTCCTACCGGAAACGCCGCCGTGGTCAGGAACCCTCGGTCGGAGGAGAACACCATTCCGCCCAGTGACACCATGCCGGCGGGTTGAATGCGGCCTTGTGGTTTGCCCGTGGACAGGTTCCAGATTTGTATTTCCGGGCCCATGACGCCGCGATTCGCACGGTTCCGCGCTTCGCTGGCGACGGCCAGGAGAGCGTTATCGGGTGCAAAAGCTAAACCTTTGATGTCATCGCCCTGGCTGTCGAGGGAACGTACGACCGCTCCACTGGCCACATCAAGAATCGCGATCTTCGCTCCGCCGCGGCCGCGCTGGTCGAAAACCGCCAGCAATGCTCCATCTGGAGAGAAGAGCGCGTGGCCTTGTGGACCTGCGTAGCCCGGGACGTCGGCGACCACCTTGCCATGGCCCAGTTCGCGGAGCCGCAAACTGCCACGCATGCTTCCTGCTACGAGGTAATCGCCGCCCGGGGACAGCGCCAGCGCCGATCCATAGAACTCGCGGTGGCCGAATTCCTCCTCGCGGAGATCGAAGCGGCGCAGCTCCTTGGCAGTGGCAACATCCCAGGTTCGCGCGGTGCCATCCGACGCGGCCGAGAAGATAAGCTTGCCGTCCGTGGAAAAGCTCAAAGCGCTGACGGAGCCGCTATGGCCGGCTTCAGAAAAGAGCAGCCTGCCGCTCGGGGCCTGCCAGAGCCTGATTGCCTGTCCCTCGTTGGCGCAAACCAGGATTCTTCCTGCGGCGTCGAATACCAGACTGCTGACATGCGCCCTCGGCCCCTCGCACAGTGCCACACGCTTGCCCGTGTTGACTTCCCAAATCTGGACCACGCCCTCCGGGCTGACGCCAACCAGCGTTTTACCATCGGGAGAAAAGCGCAGGATGGCGCCGATATCTTGCCGGCCCAGGAAGGTCCGCAGCAGTTTGCCGCTGTCGGTCTCCCACAAGGAAATCGTGCCCCAGTGGGCCGCGGCCAGCATTTTGCCATCCGGCGAGAAAGCGGCGCCGGAGGTCCCGAAGCCGCTTCCCTCGAAACGGCGAATTTCCTTGCCCGTTTCCACATCCCAGAGTTGCATCGTTCGAGCCAACTCTTGTGCCTGGCCCTGATCGTTGCCGCGCGGCAGAACATTTCCCCAGGAGGCCAAGCGCCGTCCGTCCGGGGATAGAGCCGCATGCACAAGGTGATTGTGCACCACGGTCAGTTGCCGAAGCTGTTGGCCGGCGAAGACATCCCAGACCGTGATCGGGCTATCTCGGCCGTAACCTTCACTGGCGGCCGCCAGGATCTTGCCGTCCGCAGAGAAAACCAACGAAGAACGACTCCCGCCACCAGGTAGCTCACGCACTTTTCTACCGGTGGCCACCTCCCAGATGAAGACGCCCGGTCCGTGGCCCGTCGAGGCAAGGGTCTTGCCATTCGGCGCGAACGCCAATGACTCGACGCCAAAGTAACTCGCACTCAGGCGGCGTAACTCTTTTCCGGACGCGGCATCCCATAGAGTGATGGTGTCACGGTTTGACGTGGCCAGGATCTTACCGTCGGCGGAGAGAGAGATACTCGAGAGCGGGGCGCCGCCGCGGAAACGGATGGTTCCCAGGCGCGCCACGGCGGCGGCTGGCAAGGGATCGCCATAAACGTCTGTCGGAGGCGAATCCGCTGCTGTCTTGCTCGCGGCCGCTCCGGCAGGCGCGTCGGGTTGGAACTCGCCCACGGCTCGCTTTTGCAGACGCTGAAGGGAGTCCTTTGCCTCCTGCGTAAGCCGGCTTCCAGGAGCTCCCCCGGACCAGGACTTCAAAAGTTCCTTCGACGCCGAAGTGCCAGCGTGCTCCACCACCTCCACCGCACGGATGGCACGGAGGCTTTCGGAATCCGTGACGGGACCTTCCAACTTGGATAGCAACTCTTCCAATCGGCGGCGTGCCTCCAGGGAGGGCTTGCCTGCGAGCGCTTCGCGCATGGCCGGCCGAGCGAGGCTGCCCAGTTTCTCCAATTCGCGCGCTGCCTTTGCGCGGGTGCCGAATTGCCGATCATCGAGTTCAGCCAGCAGTTGGGAGACGCGCTGCGCATCGGCCGGCGTGACGGGCGGGAGATGCTCGCGGAGAAAATGCACCCCGGCGTCCTTTGCCGCCACCAGGTCCCAGATCGCTCGATACGCTTTACCCGCATCGTCGCCGGCCAGGCTATCCCACAAGAGTTCCATTTCCTTGGAGGGGTTGCCGTGCCAATTAGACGGTTGGCTGGCCGAGCGCTGTGCCCAACTCGGCTGGGCGACGGCAAGCGCGAGGCCACAGACGATGAAAGCATGCCGCATGAAAGGCAACATGGTCAGTCCCCAGGGAAACTTTGCCTCTTCCTGGCATTGGAACATGTTGCCACCTCGGTCGCAAGCATTAACGCTTTTGCTGGCGCCGTTCGCTTGCGCGGTAACTTATGTGGCTTCGACGTATAATGGCTCGGACAACCTGGCCAAGGCCGTAAGAAATGCCAAAGGCGTGCTTGCGGACTTCCAGGAGTTCAAAGAGGCGCTCGAGAAGGCCAAGGGAATTAAGGCACGCTGGAATTTGCAAGTAGATTTTCTGACATTCCGGCGGCAAGCCCCATGCAACCCATCCACGCGATCGAATACGAATTGACAAGCGAGCTGGCGACACAGATCCAGCGCTGTCTGCTGCGCTGGGAGCTGCGGCGCGGCCGGTGGCAGGATCTGCCGGTGTTTGTCGGCGCCCTGGTCTTTACCGTCCTGATCCTGGTGCTGGGACGGTCACGGACACCGGGTTAGAGGAATTGAAGGAACTGAAGAACCTTCAGGAATTGGATTTGACCGACACGGAACAGATCACGGACCTGGGGCTGAAAGAACTCAAGGCGCTCGAGAATCTGCGTATCCTGGATTTGTGGCACACTCAGGTGACGGACGCAGGGCTCAAGGAATTGAAAGAACTGACTAACCTTCGGGAATTGTGCCTTGGCGCCACGAAAGTCACGGACGCAGGCGTCAAGGAGCTGAAGGAGCCGCTCAAGCCGCTTTTCATCGTCCTCGGCAACGAAGATCCCGGGTTCGACACGATGGTAAAATGGGAAATTCCTTGCACGAAACTCCGGGCAGCTTGTGAAGATCGCCGCAGCACTCGGTATTCGGAAGGGGTTAGCGAGCCATGGCGGGAACTCCCGCTTCGCGGCGCAATGCATCGGCCTTGTCGGTTCTCTCCAGGACTGGCTCAACGAATTCGAGCGCGTGCAATGGCTGCTGTTTCTTTCGCCGCGGCTGCGGCAGTTACACCGCGATTGAGCCAGTGCCGCCGCGAGTCCCAGATACCCGCAGGAGGACCGCGCGAACCGGCGCACTTGCTGCGCTGTCGTATCTGAATAAGAGGTTGTCCCTCATCCGATAGGTCATGCCGAAAGGGGCCGGATATGCACGCCTTCATCTCCACTTCTGCTGCGCCTGGCCGCCGCTCGATGAGCCGCCAGCGTGTGAGCTAGCCTCCGCGGGCGAGGCCATGCAACGATCTTGACGCTTCTCACCCAAACCGAAATCGGTGCGGTTCAGCGCTGCGCCGTTAATTTCAAGGAGTTCGCGATGCGAAGGAGATTCGCGCGGCAGCCACCGCCTTGCGCCGAAATGGGGCCAGGGGACGGCGTGGATCCGCGCCTGGATGACACGTTCACCCCGCGGCGCGTGGTCAATCGCAAAGCGCTGCAGCTTTGCCAGCAGGTCGCTCGAACGTTGGCCAGCGTTCTGTCCGGCGAATGCGGCGATGACCGTCTGCGCGATTTGCTGGTGGAATCGGTGCAGCCCGCGCCGGACTCCACGCGCCTGCTCGTGACCGTCTATCCGGGCCCTGCGTTCGCGGCCGGCGACACCGAATCCGTCCTGCGCGCCCTGTACGGCGCCACGGCCATGCTGCGCGCGCAAATCGCGCGCGCCATCCACCGCAAGCGCGTGCCGGAGCTGATGTTCCAGGTGCTTGGCGACGCACCGGACGGATCCGTGCCGCCCGCTTTGAAATCGGCAAGCGGCCAAATCCACGGACAGCAGCAGTCCCCTGGCTAGAATGCCAGCGTGCCCATTCCGCGCGACGGATACTCTGGGCTCATCTCTGAAATGAGGTGGATGATGAAAGGGCGTTGCTGGCTTCTATTCCCGGTTGCGTTGTTGCTGGCGGCCGAAGGCCCAGTTCAAGTCAAAGGCGAGCCCCGGCAAAAGACAGGCGAGGCCGCCGCTCCGCCGGCCAAACCTGTACTGGAAAGGAAAGGTTACCTGGTAGCCGTCCGGACCGTGACGGTGTCTCCCGAAGTGAGCGAGCGCGTCACCTTCCTGACAGTCCTGTGCGGGCACGCGGGGCTGCGCCTCGCCGTTGAACCTCCGCCAGGTCTGCTCCGACTCTAGAGTAGAGGGACGGCGAAGGGCCGTACCGCCCTTCGGCCGGTCCATTCCAGCGGGGGGTACATGCAGAGCGCAGCGCGTTTGGCACGGGACGAGTGGCTGGCACTCGGCTGTCAGCGCGGCCGGCCGGAGGCGTTCGCGGAACTCATCCGGGACATGGAGCGACCCCTGCTCTACTATGTAACCAAACTCCTCCGGGACGACGAGCGGGCGCTCGATGTCCTGCAAGAGATCTGGCTCCGGGCCTTCCGGTCGATCCGCCGGCTGCACGATCCCCGTCGCCTTCGCCCCTGGCTGTACCGTATCGCCCACGGGCTTGCGGTGGACCGAATCCGGCAGGACGTCTCCCAGGCGCAGTCCGAGCAGGCGCGGGCGCTGACGCCTGACGCCGCCGCCGAGGAGGCGTTTACGGCCGAGGACGCGGCCGCGATCCACGGCGCCCTGGACGCGCTCGACGCCAGGCATCGTGAGGTGCTGATCCTCCACTTCCTGGAGGACATGCCCCTCGCGGACATCGCCGCGGTTATCGGCTGCCCTGTCGGCACCGTCAAGTCGCGCGTCTTTTATGGCAAGCAGGCCTTGAGAGAAGTTCTGCTCCGAGGTGGCTATGGAACCCCATGACGAACCGTTGCGCGGCCGGCTGATGGCCCAGCAGGAGCCGGCTCCCGAGAAGCTCTCCCGCTACCGCAAGGAAGTCGAGGCCTTGCTGGAGCAACTGCGCCGGCGCCAGTGGTGGATCGACGCTGTCCGCGCCATGTTGACAACGCTGGGAGCGCTTGTCCTCTTCCCCCTCGCGGTCCTGTTCGGGCTGATGTTCCTCTACCTCTTGGTGGGTGGGGCAAAGCTCACGGAGGCCTGGTGCCCTGCCACGGCCGGGCTCGTGTGCCTCGCTGGGGCGGTCGCGCTGGTGCGCTGGTTCTTCCGGCGGCGCTCCGACGACTTGCTGCTGGAAGTCAAGCGGCTACAGGCCCAGGGGCTCGAGTTCGAGGAGCGGCTGCGCCGTCCGGAGGGCCGCTGAAGCTAGGATGAAGGTCTCTGCCGCAGAGCAGTTGCAATTTCTCGTGCGGCTCCCGCAACCGCTCCGACGATGCCGCCAGCACAACCGAGCAGCAGGCTGGCGATTACGTAGTCCTCATACCGCGGCCCAAAGATAGCAAACCCAAGCCCTGCGCCCAGGCCGCCCGCGAGCAAGGACAAGCCGACAGTCCTGGCAATCATCATCATGGCAACGACTCCTGTAAAATGGATTATTCCAAGCGTGCCATGCTGCACGCGCGTTGATACTTTGCCATACAAAGTTCTTGGTGTCAATCTGGAACGGTCTTCCTGCTGATAATCTTTCCCCGGCATGGCTGACCCTCGTGCAAATTTGCACCAGGGTTAGAGGCGCGCCAGTCGTCTGCACACCGTTTGCAGGGGCCAATGTCATCCAACCGGCCGTTGAATTGCACGACGGGCACCTGGTACGGGATTTCACAGCCTCGCGGCGCCAGGGCATGGCCCGTTGATCCGGGCCAGCGCGTGCGCATCCGGTACGTGCACGGGGATCCGTTCTGCGAAGTGGTCAAGAAGCCAGCTCAAAACTCCAGCGGTTCGGGCAGCGCCATGGCGAGCGCGAAGATCTTGCCGTCGCCGATGCGGCCGGTACGCGCAGCGCGCACGATGCGCTCTTCCACTTCCACGGCGCGGGCATCGCTGACCCACACGTTGATCTCGACCTTGGGCAGAAACGCCATGCTGTACTCGCTGCCTACGTAACGGTCGAGATAGCCTTTTTGCCTGCTGTAGCCCTTGGCCTCGCGGACGACGCAGGCAATCACCTCTGACTCCGAAATGGCACGCAGCACCGCCTCGGCGCGAAACGGTTTGATGACGATGGTGAGCTGTTTCATGGTGCTCTCAGTACCATCCACCGGTGATCCCCAGCGTCTGGCCGGTGATGTAAGCGCTCTCCTCGCAGGCGAAGAACAAAACGGCATTGGCGACATCTTCCGGCCGGCCGACCCGGCCGAGGGGAATCGCTTTCTCGTACTCCGCGAGGACCTCCGGCTTGATCACGCCGAGCATGGGCGTCTGCACGATGCCCGGCGCCAGGGCGTTGACGGTGATTTGCCGCCGGGCCAGCTCCTTGGACAGCACCCGGGTCATGGCGATGACGCCGGCCTTGGCGGCGGAGTAGTTGGCCTGGCCGTGGAAGCCGACCACGCCGGATATCGAGGCAATGTTGATGATGCGGCCGCCGTCGCGCAACAGCTCGGCGCCGAGCTTGGAGCAATAGAAGACGCCGTCCAGGTTGGTCTCCAGGACGCTGTGCCACTCCTCGAGGGACATTTTTTTCAGCGTGCGATCCTTGCAGATCCCGGCATTGTTGACCAGGATGTCGAGCCCGCCCAGGTCAGCCTTGATCCGTTTCATGAGGCTCTCTACCGATTCGTAGCGACGCACATCGGCATCCATGACATGGACCGGCGCCTTGAGCGCGCGCAGGCGCTGAGCGGTCTCGTCGGCATCGCGGCGATTCTGACCGTCCGGATCGTTGAAGTAGTTGACGATGCAGCTGGCCCCCGCAGCCGCAAAGGCTTGCAGGATAGCCGCGCCCATGCCGCGCGAACTGCCGGTAACCAGGACGATCTTGCCGGGAAAACTGTATTTGACCATCGCAACGCTCCACCTGTTTGCTTCCTGAAGCGATTGTCAGAGGCGACCGGCCCGCTGTCAAGGCGTCCGCCCCGCACAATCCGCGGGTAAGCCCGGGGGTGGTTTGTGCTGCGGGATACTGGCTGCTGCGTACTGAGTACCACTATTCCAGATTACCCCCCGCGATGTTATCTTGAAGAGGTTCGGCCTTTACGTGCCACGGGAGTGCCCTCTTGCTTGCTCGATCAATTCAGCGACGATTCGGTTTCCTGATACTGGCTCTGGTCCTTGGCAGCGGCGGTTGCGGCCTGACCGACTACGAAGCCCGGCTCGAGGTGCAGGAAAAGCGACTCAAGTACATGGAGGAGGAGAACAAGAATCTCAATGACCGCCCGGTGAACCTGGCCGATCGCGTAACGGAAGAGGGCGGCGTCAAGTACAAGCAGTTCTTCCTGCGCGTGCCCCTCGGCGTTTCGCATAACCCGGAGGAAAAGGGGGAAGGCAAGTTCGATGTCTACAAGCCGCTGAAGCCGGACTCAGGTTTCCAGAAAATATTGCTGGCCGTGGAGAATGACGACGACGTGGAAAAATTCAAAACTGCAGTCGTGGCGGCCCTCTTGAAGGCGCCCGCCACGCCGACCGTCAAGAGCATCCCGCGCCCGCTCGACAAGCCGCAGGCTTATGACTTTTATCAGAAGGACGGCGTGCAGCTTTACATCCCGCAGAACAGCTATTACCGCGTGGCGATCGCGTTCTTTCCGAGCGGTAGCGCCAACCAGACGCTGGTCGACGAACGGATCAAGTACAGCCTGGCCTCCTTCGCGGACGGCCGCAAGGCGGAGGCGCAGCGGCGCGTGAGCCGAGCCCAGTCCACCAAGAAAGAGGCCCCGGACAAGGGCGGGCCCAAGAAAAAGACGCCGTGACGGCTACTTGTTGGGGTAAGGCTTCTGCCAGAAATTATCACCGCTCCAGTTAAACGCCGGCTTCGTTTCGATGGTGCAGTCGCCGTGGACCTGGCATTGACAGGAGAGCCGCATTTCATCCTCGTGGCCGACAACGGAAAGCATGGTCGTGGGAGCCGTGGCGAGCGTGAAACGTTCGAGAAGGCCCTTGGGACTCAGGTTCTCCATGCCCTTCTTGACGAGAACCTTGCACGAGCCGCACAGACCGTTGCCGCGGCAGTTCAAGAAACGGTGCACGCCTTTATAGACTTGAATGCCTGCCTTGAGCGCTTCCTTGCGAAGGTTCGCTCCATCCGGGACCTCAATTTCCTGCTTCTCGTTGACGAAGACAATCTTGGGCATGAACACGCATTCCTTCCAAGGCGATCCGGCAAAGTATGGCCGCAGCCAGTCCCCGTCTTTCACGACCAGGAGGACTCGGAGATTGTACGAAGCCGGCTAAATGAGGTCCAGAACGGATGAGCATAAGCAGCGAACCGTCCGCACCGCCGGTCGTACGGCTGGCCCATCTGAGCGATCTGCACATCGCCGCGGGGGAAAGGGAATGGCGGCCGGGCGATTGGTTCAACAAGAGGCTGACAGGCTGGCTGCATTGGCACTGGCTCGGGCGAGGAAGGAGTTTCGGCCTGGCCGGCAAGGTGCTGCAGACTCTCGCTTCGGAGCTGCGCCGGCGGCGGCCGGATCATGTGGTCTTCTCCGGTGACGCAACGGCGCTGGGATTTCCACAGGAATTCGCCCGCGCCGCGGAAATCCTGGGGGTGGGGAGAAAGGACGCGCTTCCCGGGCTTGCTGTGCCCGGCAATCACGATTATTACACCCGCGCTACGGCTGCCTCGGGCCTCTTCGAACGCTGTTTCGCGCCCTGGCAAACCGGCACGCGCGTGGACAGGCAGACCTACCCGTTTGCGCAGGCCGTCGGCCCGGTTTGGCTCGTGGCCATCAACTCGTGCACGGGGAACATCTGGCCCTGGGATGCGGCCGGGAGCGTGGGAGCCGAACAGCTCGGCCGCCTGACGGCTCTCTTCCAGCGCCTGGATGAACGGCCGCGAATTCTGGTGACGCACTACCCGGTTACATTGGCCGGCGGCGAGCCCGAGAAACACCACCACGGTCTGCGCGATCTCGCGGATTTGCTGGCAGTAGCTCGTGCGGGCCGCATCTGTCTATGGCTGCATGGTCATCGGCACACGGCCTACCATTTATTGTCCTCGAAGCTTGCGCCATTTCCCGTTGTCTGTGCAGGCACAGCGACGCAGGAGGGACGCTGGTCCTATGGTGACTACACCATTGCCGGCAGGCATCTGTATGCCGTGCGCCGGGTTTATAGTCCTGGAGAGGACAGATTCGAGGACCGCGAGACTTTTGATCTCGAACTATACGCTGGCTAAGCGCAGCCCGAGGAAGTAAAAAGGCAGCAACCCGATATCCCCGGTACGGAATTTTTGCTTTTGGAGCTGCGATGGCTTACCGACGTTTGTTGCTGGCGCTGGCGATCCTGTCATCCTGGCCGCTGCCCGTTTCATTGGCTCAGAGCGAGTACGGCTTCGTGAATACGCGGCCTTCCGGCCAGCCTTATCTGTCACCGGAAGAGTCGGCGAAACGCATGCAGGTGCCGCCTGGCTGGGAAGTGAAAGTCTTTGCGGCCGAGCCCGATATCATCAATCCTATTGCCTTCACCGTGGACGAACGCGGCCGGCTCTGGGTAGTCGAGTGCTACGAATATCCCAGGCGGACGCCGCCCGGCAAGATGCCGCGCGATCGCATCAAACTTCTGGAAGACACCACCGGTTCGGGCAAAGCAGACAAGGTCACGGTCTGGGCCGAGGGCAAAGAGTTGCCGCGCTTCGATATGGCCAGCGGCATCGAGGTCGGTCATGGAGGCGTCTTCCTGGGAGCTGCCCCATATCTACTATTCTTGCAGGACACGAATGGCGCCGGGCACTACGACAAGCATGAGATCCTGCTGCGCGGCTTCGGCAGCCAGGATACTCACGAGGTCCTGAACACGCTCCAATGGGGTCCCGATGGCCGGCTCTACGGCTTGCACGGCATATTTACGCAGTCGAAGGTCGGCGAAGTCAAAATGAATGCCGCCATCTG